>JBFKOL010000233.1:0-6984 GCA_041628815.1 Saprospiraceae bacterium
AAGATCTTCAAAGCACTTTTCGGTAGCAGGTACCACGAACTGACCAACGCTTTTTTTGGTATCGTTATCAGGAAAGGACGGGAGCCATTGTTGCCGGAAATCGTCGCTGAGGTTCAAAAACAGTATAAAAAGCTCAAAAACATTACCACCGTCTATCTTACAACAGCTGTAAAGGTCTCGAGTGAAACGATAGACAAGATAAAAGCCGAACTTAAAGTTTTGGGTGAAGCTTCAGGAGAAATCGAAATACATACAAAGGTAGATCCCGGTGTCTTGGGTGGGTTTATTCTCGAAATCGAAGGACGGGTTTACAATGCCAGTGTAAAAGAGAAACTGGCGGCCCTCAAACAAGAAATACTTGACAATTCTTATATCAAATCTTTATAAAAGAATACGAAGATGGTAGGTATCAAACCAGATGAAATATCTGCAATTCTTAAACAACAATTGTCTGGATTCAGCACGGTTACCGAACTCGAAGAGGTAGGTACCGTTCTGCAGGTTGGAGACGGAATTGCCCGTGTTTATGGGTTAAGTGGAGTTCAGGCAGGTGAATTGGTAGAATTCGATAATGGTGTTCGAGTCATTGCCCTGAACCTGGAAGAAGACAATGTAGGTGTTGTACTGCTGGGTCCTGGCGATGGTATCAAAGAGGGTTCGAGGGTTAAAAGAACCAAGCAGATCGCTTCCATCGATGTTGGTGAAGAATATGTAGGCAGGGTAGTGAACCCACTTGGACAGCCTATTGATGGGAAAGGACCCATTGGCGGAAAAAAATATTCCATGCCGCTGGAGCGAAAAGCCCCCGGTGTTATTTACAGGCAGCCTGTGAATGAACCCCTGCAGACTGGAATCAAGGCCATCGATGCCATGATACCGATAGGAAGAGGACAAAGGGAGTTGATCATCGGTGACCGCCAGACGGGAAAGACTGCCATTGCCATTGATACCATCATCAATCAAAAAGAATTTTACGACCGGGGCGAGCCAGTTTACTGTATCTATGTGGCATCGGGTCAAAAATCCTCAACTGTAGCCCAGGTGGCAAAGGCACTCGAAGAAAACGGTGCCATGGCATATACGGTTATCGTTTCGGCCTCTGCGGCAGATCCCGCCCCTCTCCAGTTCTATGCTCCTTTTGCCGGAGCGGCGATAGGCGAATTTTTCAGGGATACAGGCCGGCCGGCATTGATTGTTTACGATGATCTGTCCAAGCAGGCGGTTGCTTATCGTGAAGTGTCATTGCTTCTTCGCAGGCCTCCGGGGCGTGAAGCATATCCCGGTGATGTGTTTTACCTGCACTCCAGGCTGTTAGAGCGGGCAGCCAAGATCATCAACAATGACGACATCGCTAAAAATATGAATGACTTGCCTGAAAGCCTCAAGGAAGCAGGGTTGGTCAAGGGAGGAGGTTCTCTTACAGCACTGCCTATCATCGAGACACAGGCGGGAGATGTATCAGCATACATCCCTACCAACGTAATTTCGATTACCGACGGACAGATCTTCCTCGAATCCAATCTCTTCAACTCGGGTGTGCGACCGGCCATCAACGTGGGTATCTCCGTATCAAGGGTAGGGGGTAATGCCCAGATAAAATCCATGAAAAAGGTAGCCGGAACGTTAAAACTGGATCAGGCTCAATATCGTTCTCTGGAAGCTTTTGCCAAGTTTGGCTCCGATTTGGATGCTGCTACGATGGCCGTCCTGGATAAGGGAAAGAGAAACGTAGAAGTGCTGAAGCAGGCACAATATTCTCCTGTCCCGGTGGAGAAACAAGTGGCGATCATCTACCTCGGGACGAACGGCTTACTAAAAAACATCCCTGTCGACAAGGTGAAGGAATTTGAAGAATTGTTCCTTACTACGCTTGAGAGCAAGGCACCGGAGGTCCTAGAAACTTTCAGGTCCGGAAAGTTGACCGATGAGGCCATTGAATCTGTAAAACAAATTGCTGCTGACCTGTCAGCAAGTTATAAGAAGTAATATGTCAGGAAGGCTCAAGGAAGTACGCGAAAGGATCAAATCCGTAAACAGCACGCAGCAGATCACCAAGGCCATGAAAATGGTTTCTGCAGCCAAGCTGAGACGGGCTCAACAGGCGATCACGCAACTGAGACCCTTTGCCGATCGCCTTGACCAAATCTTAAAGAATATCCTTGCGGACCTGGATAATGGCGCCGTGACATCTTTTGGTGTCACTCGTGAGGTGAAAAAAGCGCTGGTTATCGTCATCACTTCCAACAGGGGGCTTGCCGGGGCCTTTAACTCCAACATCATTAAAGCTGCAGTCGATAAAATCAATGAATTGGAAGAAGTCAGGAAGAATGGAGACCTGACCATATTATGCATCGGTAAAAGGGGCTTTGATTATTTCCGCAAAAGGTACACGGACTGCAACATCGTGCGAGATTATGTGACGTTGTTCGATGACCTCAGCTTTGAACATGTCTCTGAACCTGCCCGCTTTGCCATGAAAGGGTTTGAAGAAGAACAGTTCGATGTCGTCTTTATCGCATACGGAAGGTTTAAAAATGCGGCCATGCAGTATCCGGACGTCAGGCAATTCCTGCCGGTACCTAAGCCCAAGAAAATCAAGACAAAGAAAAAAGTCAGGAAGGCAGATTACCTCTTCGAACCTGGCCAGGTCGAATTGCTCGAACACCTCATTCCCAATATCCTTCTGACAACGTTCTACAAATACATCCTGGACACCCACGCTTCTGAACATGGAGCGAGAATGACGGCGATGGACAAGGCAACAGAAAATGCCGAAGAACTCATCAAAGAACTGAGAATTACCTACAACAAGGCGAGACAAGAAGCTATTACCAAGGAGCTGTCTGAAATTGTTGGTGGTGCTGCGGCACTGGAGGGATAAAATTCTTTTCAAAAAACAGTTGCGCTTTTTTCTTATTATCGCAACATCATGAAAGCCATCATACCTGTCGCCGGGGCGGGTGTACGACTGCGACCCCATACCTATACACAACCCAAACCACTCATACTGGTAGCAGGAAAGCCGATCATTTCGTTTATCATTGACCAGTTGCTAGAGGCAGGCATTGAAGAATTCGTCTTCGTACTCGGTTACCTCGGAGATAAAATCAAATCCTACCTGGAAACAGCCTACCCAGCATTGAGCAAGGAATACGTTTACCAGGAGCACCGCAACGGCCTGGGCCATGCCATCCTGATGACAGAAAAAGCTGTCCGGGATACAGAAGAGATCGTAATTCTTCTGGGCGATACTATATTGGAAATCGATATGAAAGATTTTCTTGGCCAAAAAGGTTCGTGTCTCGGAATACAGCGGGTCCAGGATCCACGATTGTTCGGGGTGGTGGAAATGGCAACCGGCGGAATTGTGAAAAAGGTGATTGAAAAGCCCAAAATTCCCAAATCCAACCTGGCTATCGTTGGCTTATACAAAATTTCGCAAGTCCATGAGCTCATGTTTGCGCTCAAAGAAATAAGGGAAGAAAAGAAAGATACGGATCAAGAGATTCAATTGACGGAAGGTCTCATGCGCATGATCGAGAAGGGGTGCGAGTTTACGACTTTTGAGGTTCAGAAGTGGTATGACTGTGGCAGAAAGGATATCCTGCTCGAAACCAACAGGGTTCTCTTGGAACAGTTGGTTACGGATGTAGGCACACAGTACGTCTATGACCACTCCATACTCATTCCGCCTGTAGTATATGGAAAGTCCTGCACCTTTGTCAATTCGATAATTGGGCCCAATATTACCCTGGGTGATCATGTACGCGTAGAAGGATCTATTCTCACCCATTCGATCGTCGGTAATTACGTAGAGATCAAACACGCTGTCCTGAGCAAATCCATAATAGGGAACGATGCAATTATCAGAGGTCAATCCCAAAGTCTGAATATCGGAGACAACAATGAAATTGACTTTGCTCAATGATTATTTAACATCGATGATACTCTGAATGAACTCTTTTTGAAGGACCAGTTTGATATTGGTGAGGACGATTTCTCCCATCGTATTACACTTGGTAAAAATATCGTTTTTATGGTGTGCCGCAAGTTCTTCGCGCAACTGTACGACCTTTTCATGGAAAGATATTTTGTCTTTGATCATAAGATGGAGTAGCTTGTTCAGCCGCTGTCTTGAGCTTCTTGCCCTCCTGGCTATCAATGAGCGCTCCTCAAGCTGGTATTGCCGTACTGCATCCGATTCCAAATGTTTGATTCCCATGTAGATAATGGGATTGTTTTCCTTAAAATACTGGGGCAGGTAAAAGCTTTTACCGCCTTCATAGGATTGTTGATCAAAATCAATAGCGCGTAGCCGATATTGCGAGCCTTCAATGTCTGGGGTGATGTCCACGATGTAGTTGTATGCTCTCATATCACCAAGAAGTCGCACAAAACACCGCTCATTGAATTTGATGAATTCCTTGGCGATCCTGATCTGGTCAAACTTTGATACATCGAGATAACGCTCCATAAAATCGTCTCCGGGTACGCCTGCAACGTGTTCTTCAATAAGGGTTTGGTCGTGGAGGATGTAATTTAGCCGGTCGGGTGACAGGATACCTTCCAGTTCGAGCCCATAGATCCTGCTTGCATCGATCTTTTTGATGTAGAAATGATCGTAATTGTCATTGAGTTTATTGATGATCCTTATCCGGAAAGGCTTGGTGTTGCCAAAAGTACAGTAGTCAATTCGTGCAACGGAGAGGTGCTCGATTACTTCCAGGTCTCCCTCGGTCTTTAGCAAGGCATATATCATGCAAAGAGAGCGGTATATTTCATCCTGTTCGTTCTGGTGATAGAATACCGTCTCCCAAAGTGTGTCTTTTCCCTTGCTGTCAAGCAGTGGTATTGCGGCCATATAACGGAGCATGTCGTCGTATTGCAACGGGAGATCCTGACGTCTTCCAAATTGCGTGAGATACTCCGTAAACCTCCTTGACAGAGGAAACAAGACTTTCTTTTTTGAAGGTTTATTTCCGAGCATATGAATAATAGAACAATTATTATTCCTGTTTAATTCTTGGTGTTTCGATTCTTCTTGTAAGAGTAATACTATCTTTGCACTTTAATCCGAAACGATGCCAGGAGTATCTCAAAGATCCGATCAAATTCTTCATTCACCGATAAGGAACCTGATACCTTATGCTCGCGAATGCAGGGCCCAGGGCGTACACGTGCACCATCTCAACATTGGCCAACCCGATATTCTCACTCCCAAGTCTGCTTTTGACTATTGGAGGAAACAAGATAGTACCGTGCTGCGATATGGGGCATCCGAAGGCAAATATAAATTGCGCAAAACAGCAGCAGACTACTATACAGCACATGTAGGCCCGGTAACCTATGAAGACGTGTATGTGACCACGGGGGCCTCAGAGGCCATATTGTTTACGCTTTTTGCCTGCCTCGATGCCGGAGCGGAAATCATAATACCGGAGCCATTCTATGCCAACTACATAGGTTTTGCCCAGGTTTCCGGGATCACACTTGTACCGGTCACCAGTCACCTGGAAAAAGGATTTGAACTGCCACAAATTGATCAATTCAGATCCAGGATCACCGATAAGACACGGGCGATATTTCTGTGCAACCCGGGCAATCCTACCGGAAACCTCTATGGAAAGGAAGAATTGAAAAGCATATTGGACCTGGCCATAGAACGTGATCTTTATGTGATCGTAGATGAAGTTTATCGGGAGTTTTGCTACGATGAACCGTTTACCTCAGTCCTGAGCTTTGAAGAAGCAAGCGAGCACGTGGTGGTCATCGATTCTGTTTCCAAGGTATTCAGTGCCTGCGGAGCAAGGATAGGTTTTGTCGTCTCGAGGAATAAAAACATTCTTCGCAATATTCTCAAATACGCCGAGCTAAGGTTGTGTCCGCCAATGATTGGGCAGGACATCGCCATAGGTTGTTTTCAAGACAGGGATACCTACCTGGCCCAAGTAAAAGAAGAATACAGAAAACGGCGCCAGTTGATGTTCGAAAGGTTATCTTCCATACCTGGTGTCAAATCCTACCTACCCAAAGCGGCATTTTATATCATGGCCGAACTTCCTGTCGATGATTCCCATGACTTTTGTAAGTGGCTGCTGCAATCCTTCAGGGATGAAGATGAAACTTTGATGATGGCCCCGGGTGCGGGCTTCTATCTTACAAAAGGTTTGGGCAAAAACCAGGTGCGTATTGCGTTTGTTCTAGACAAGGAACCTCTCGGAAGAGCTATGGATATCCTCGGCAAGGCTCTCCCGGAATATCCTGGATATACCATGCACAAACAACGCACCAAAGCTCTCAGGTGGGCATGATGCTTGCGGTGCGGTAATAAGGAGCGCCTTCCACCAGCTTTTAATGGTTACTTTACGACAGGCAATGGTATCATTTGGGTACGCTTTTCTTCCGTCCTGTATTGAATATCCGCACTACCGTTTTCGAGGCGTAGTACACCCCTGGGACACACCGCTGAACATATACCACATCCCACACAGGAGGCACGAACGATATTCTGACCTTTCTGGGCATAAGCTCGTACATCGATGCCCATCTCACAATACGTCGAACAATTTCCACAAGAAATGCATTGCCCTCCATTGGTCGTGATCCTGAATCTTGAAAAAAACCGTTGCTGAATACCCAAGATGGCAGCCATCGGACAACCAAACCTGCACCAGACCCTGCTTCCCATTAAAGGATAAAATCCGACACCAACTACACCCGAAAAAGCAGCGCCTATCAGGAATCCATAAACCGAGCGCAAAGTGTACGAATTGATAAAAAATGCATTAGACTGTCCTGTCAATGATGAAAGTAACAACAGAATCATTATGACCACGAGGGATACCCCTGCAATGCGTACCACCTTCTTGTCTAACCCCGAAAACCACCTGCGATTAAAGACATAAACGGCACAGAGCATTGAAAGAATCAAAAAAATAAGTGCCACGAAGAAGCTTTTAGTGATCCAGTAACCTTCAGGATTGG
>JBFKOL010000234.1:0-6960 GCA_041628815.1 Saprospiraceae bacterium
ATTCGAGGCGGCTTTGTTCCTGACAAGACTGCATGAGGGTGCCCAGGGCCGCACCTGATACGGTGAGGCCAGCGAGCAATCCGCTTTGTTTCAGTGCTTTTCTCCGGTCCATGGTCAAAGGTTTAATTTGTTCAATTCCTTTACGGCATAGTCTGCTGCCCTGGCTGTTATGGCCATATAGGTCAGCGAAGGATTCACACAGGACGAGGACGTCATGCACGCTCCATCTGTGACGAAAACATTTTTACAGGAATGGACCTGGTTCCACTTGTTGAGTACCGAAGTTTTTGGGTCTTTGCCCATACGTGCTGTACCCATTTCATGGATCCCATGGCCCATAGGGCTGTTGTTGTCAAATGGCAGGATATCCTTGAATCCTGCACGTTCGAGCATTTCGACCGCATCTTCCATAGCCTGTTTGTTCATGGCCAATTCGTTTTCCTTGAACTCGGCATCGATATTCAGGGTAGGCAAGCCCCACTTGTCCTTGACATCATGGTTCAGAGAAACTTTGTTTTCATGGTAGGGCAGGCATTCGGCGAAACCCGTAATGAACATACCCCAGGGACCTGGTTTGAATAGGGCTTCCTTGAAGTCAGCACCGAAATCGGCATTGTTGATGCCAGACCCCCAGTTGGAGCGCCCTGCTCCCCCCTGGTAACCGAAACCTCGAACAAACTTGTCGGTACTCGAGCGTTTGTCGATGTTGTAATAACGGGGTATATAAATTCCATTCGGTCTCCGTCCGCTGTAATATTTGTCTTCATAACCATCGATGGAACCCATAGCGCCGACTTTATAGGTGTGGTCCATGAGATTGTGTCCCAATTCACCGCTATCGTTACCCAGCCCTTCGGGAAAACGGTCCGAAACGGATCGAAGTAAAATAGCTGTGGAACTCAATGCGGAGGCATTTACAAATATGATGCGGGCACTGAATTCGAGTATATCCATGGTTTCCCCATCTATGACTCGAACCCCAGTGGCTTTTCCTTTTTCATGGTCGTAGATAATTGATTCTACGACAGAGTAGGGTCTAATCGTCACATTGCCCGTAGCTTCCGCAGCGGGAATCGTCACGGCATTGCTGCTGAAGTAAGCCCCGTAGGGGCATCCTCTGGAGCACCGATTCCGGTATTGGCATTTCCCCCTGCCGTTAAGGGGTTCGGTTAGATGCGCTACCCGGCCAATGATGAGGTATCGGTTTTCATAGTTGGATTCAATGGATTCTTTGAGATGTTCTTCGACACAATTGAGCTCCATTGGAGGCAGGAAGTGGCTGTCAGGAAGCTGTGGCAAGCCCATCGCCTGACCGCTTATGCCCGCAAATTTCTCGACATAGGTATACCAGGGTTCGAGATCCTTATACCTGATGGGCCAGTCCACGCCGTGTCCGTCCGTAGCATTGGCCTCGAAGTCCATCTTGCTCCATCGATAGGTTTGCTTGCCCCAGAGCAGTGACTTTCCGCCCACTTGGTGGCCCCGTACCCAGAGAAAAGGCTTGACTTCGGTGTATGGATTGTCTACATCGCTGGCGTAGAAATGGAGGTTATCTTTTCCAATCCAACCAATCCGGCTCATTACCGAATGCTCCACATGGTCCTCATAAGTGCCCGCTCCTCGCATTTCATAGTCCCAGGTCTCGTTGTTCACGGTAGGGTAGTCGCGGATGTGTTTTACCATGGGCCCCTTTTCCAACACAAGGGTTTTAAGACCTTTTTCACACAATTCCTTGGCGGCCCAACCACCGCTGATCCCCGAACCGATGACGATGGCGTCGAAGGTATTTTGTTGTGCAGCTTTGACGTTTAAAAATGGCATTAATCGACTTGTAGGTTAGTTAACAGTTCTATTTTCTTTAGATCTGGCAAGATATTCAATTTTGTCTGAATGAAAAGATGGATAAAGGGAACCTTGAGAGTTAACTCATTGCTGATACTGTATGACTGGGAAATTTAATTTATGTGAGTATGAATTGCGAATAATTCAGTCGTAGGAAGCTGAATTTCCATTCCTGTAACTATTTGGTTGGTGAGAAATTCTCTCGAAATCGTTTTAGAATAGATATCTTAAATTGTACCGTAGGAAATGTTGTTTTTCTTCAGATCAATTCGCAGAACCTTGATATCCATGTCCGCTTTCAGGAAGTATTTCTTGTATGCCGTGGGAGAAATCCTGCTCGTAATGATTGGCATTTTGTTGGCGCTACAGGTGAACAACTGGAATGAGTCACGGATCAACAGGAACAGGGAGGTAAAATTGCTTCAAGGGTTGAGATCCAATTTAGAGACCAATGCGGAACGTCTTAAGAAAGATATTGAGGACGACAGAAGATATTTCAATTCTTGCAAAATCGTGGTACATCACCTCGACAGTCGGTTGCCCTACCACGATTCACTGGACATTCACCTAGAACTATCACAATTTTCGGCCGATATTGTACTGGCCACGTCAGCATTTGAAGCCATCCGATCCATTGGGTTTGACATCATTTCCGACGACTCATTGCGCGATGGCATCATACATTTGTTTGACACAGAATATTCAACCATGGTCAGGAATACCCGGGGATTGGAAGATCAGTTTTGGCCTAGTATCGTCCTGCCAGTATCCAACAGACATTTGAGAATCCATGCTTTGGAAAGAAGAGAGGCCGGTTATTTTCCTACAGATTATGAGGCACTTATGGATGATGTTGAATTTGTCAGTATGATAGAAAAAAGAGCGGTATTTAGGTGGGAGGCCGTAATGCAAAAAACACAATCACTGGACCTGACCCTGGATCTGATCAATTGGATCGACCGGGAACTTCATTAAAAAGAAATTCCTTATCAGAATCATATCATCGCTATCCCTGATCTCAATCATATGTAATTTGATCATAAGATTACTCCTTTGAAGGATTACTAACTTGAAGGAATTTCCTGTCAAATGGAAAAGGATATTGTCGTACCCCAGAAAAAGAGATCTCATCACAGTCAGGGCAAACGTAAAAGCATCAAGCAGGCGATCGTTGAAATAGTCAGCGATTCCGGGGAAGGCGCACAAAAGTGCGGTCAGAGCCTGGGTGCCATATCCGCCAAAATGGGCAATGGCGTATGGACTGTGGAGATCATCCCGGCAGAAATACAACCTCCGGCTAGATCCAGGGAAGGTGCCTCGGGGATCCGGGTCCGCATCGGATCTAAGCAAGTCACCAATATGGGTAACCATGCAGACCTGGTGGTAGCCTTGAATGAACAGGTACTCTATGGCCGTTTGCGCCAGGATGCGTATGACGAAAATACAGTGATGCTCATCGAAAATAAATGGGCAGACCACGAAGTCGATTCCATACGTGAACAATATGCCTCAGCGCTTGAGGAATTCCGCCAATTGGGCATTCAAATTATAGAGATTCCCATGGAAGAGGAATGCCTGAGATTGATTCCGGATCCCAGGAAGGGCAAGAATATGTGGGTCCTTGGTATGCTCAGCTATATTTACAAGCGCGACCTCAAAATTGCGGAAGAACAAGTCGCACAGATTTTCAAAAAGAAATCCAAAGCGGTCGTTGACATCAACCTGAAATTGCTCCACGCAGGACACTTGTGGGCCGTTGAGAATATAAACCTGCAATATGAAATCCCTGCAATGAATGTAGATTTTGACCAGGTCGTCATGAACGGTAATGAAGCCTTGAGTTTTGGTGTCATGGCAGCGGGCATTGAATTGTGTTCGATGTATCCCATTACGCCCGCAACCTCTGTTTCCCATCATCTCGCAGAGCACATCGAAAAGGTAGGGGGCGTTGTTCATCAGGCCGAAGATGAAATCGCAGCCATAGGTTTTGCCATAGGTGCTTCTTTTGCAGGTAAGACTTCGGTAACAGTAACCTCGGGCCCCGGGCTTGCACTGAAAACAGAGTTTTTAGGATTGGCCGTAATGGCAGAAATACCCCTGGTGATTATCGATGTTCAAAGAGGTGGACCATCAACGGGCTTGCCGACCAAGGTCGAACAAAGTGACCTGTTGGCAGCCATTTACGGAGAGGCTGGAGATGCACCCAAAATCGTTCTTGCCGCAGCGACGATTGAAGAGTGTTTTCACTTTGTCATTCTGGCACGCAAATTGGCCGAGTCCTTCAGGACACCGGTCATTTTATTGAGCGATGCCAACCTCGCTACGGGCGTGCAACCTTTCAGGCGTCCACCAATTGATACAGAATGGTTTTCGCCACCCATCGATCAAAGCCCATGGCAGGAAGGAGTGAAGCCGTTCGACTGGGATCCCAATACGGGTCTCAGTCGAAGGCCGATACCTGGACAGAAAGGTGGTGAATACACGGTAACTGGATTGGCACACGGACCTCATGGCCGCGTAGCTTATGAACCAGAGATTAACCAAAACAGTGCAGAGAGCCGGAGCCGCAAAATGGCCGCATTTCAAAAAACGCTTAAAACACCCGAGATCAATGGTGATCCGGAAGGTGATTTGTTAATCGTGGGATGGGGATCTACCTTAGGAGCTATAGAAGAGGCCGTTGAAGTCGCGCGTGAAGAAGGCTACAAGGTGAGTCATATGCATCTGAGGTTCCTTTTTCCTATTGTGCCTGGATTGAGCGAGGTATTCCGGCGCTTTAAGAAAGTGATCACCGTAGAAATTAATTACAGTGATCAGCTGGGCAAACCGATGATCACCGCAGAAAACAGGCGATATGCACAGTTGGCATGGTATCTCCGTGCCAAGACAATGTGTGACATCGACTGCTTCAGCAACGTTTATGGCCAGCCCATGAATCCTGGGAAAGTGTTAGATATGATCAAACGGGAATTGGTCAAAAGTCGGCAGGAGATGGTTACATGATAAACTATTAGGTAGATGTTTACAATAACACACGAATTATGTTCCATACCGGTGGCCGAGGAGCACTACGGGATGGACGATTATGCAAAAAGTACACCCAGGTGGTGCCCAGGTTGTGGCGGTCACTCCATACTAACAGCTGTACAGCGGGTCTGTAAGGATTTGCAATATCCACCGGAAAAGACAGTAGCCGTATCCGGAATCGGTTGTAGCAGCCGTTTTCCTCATTACATGGGCACCTATGGCTTTCATGGACTGCACGGACGAGCATTCCCCGTGGCTTGTGGTATCAAATTCAGAAGACCAGACCTGCATGTTTTCGTGGTGACAGGGGACGGAGACTGCTGTTCGATAGGTGCCGGGCACTGGGTCCATGCCATCCGCTACAATATGAAAATGGTCGTACTGCTGTTTGATAATGGCATCTATGGTCTTACCAAAAAACAGACCTCACCGACCAGTCCTATGGGGACACTATCCAACACCCATCCGAAAGGCTCAGTTTTGCCTCCCATTAATCCGATTCAGACCACCTTGGGATTTGCAAATGTGTCTTTTGTTGCACAGACTACCGACTGGAATTCCGCTCACCTTTATGCGACCATCCGCAGGGCGGCTGATCATCCCGGACTGGCCTTTGTGCGCATAGTGCAGCGATGCCCCGTTTTCATGAAAGACCTGTACGGCGATATTGCAGTGAATCCCGATGAACTCATCCTGCTATCCCATGAAAGAGGTGTTACCCTGAAACCCGGTATTAAAAAATCCTTCAAACGCGTGGTAGAACATGATCCTTCTGACCTCAATGAGGCAAGAAGACTGGCGGATGTAAAAAATGGCATTCCGATAGGACTGCTTTATGAAAATATAGAAAGTCCGCGTTATGATCTTTATGGGGCCCATAACCGTGGGATGGGTAAAAATGAGAAGAAGGAAGCCCTTGAATCACTCTTGGATAAGTATTCTATTAGTAATCCGACGCTATGATGCAAGGACAATCGAGACCAAAAGAAGAAGCCACGCTGTCTTTGACCGTTAAAGAACCATCACCATTTCTCGAGGTGTGCGATCCAATGTCGGCGGAAGACGCTGCGGCGTACTCCAAACTCTTACACAGTTTCTTCTTGCTCGGAAGGAATAAGGAGGACAAACAAGAAATAGAGGCTGTTCCCTTGAGTTCATTAAATTTTATCAAGGAGAATGGCGTTGAGGCTACTTTCCCGGTACTGTTCGTCCGCACAACTGGTGAATGGATAAGATTACGAGATGCATTGATCAATGCAGTTGAAGACAATTTCTCTGAGAAAGAAATACCGGTCGTATTTGAACTTATTGAGGATATGATTTTACACCTGGATCGTGAATTGTCCAAGTCAAATCACATGCTGGAATTCACACCTCAAATCCGGAAAGTTGTAGAAATGATTCAATCCTCGAAGCGTCTTGTGGAATTGGACCTTGATATTGAAAAAGCCTGTGCTGGCTTTGCCACAGACTTGCTCAAATTAGAAGGCGTTTTGTATGGTTTCTCAAGCTCATTGCCCTTCCATCTACTGAAATGGGAGTTGGCAAAGAAAATTGAGCGAAACAAGGTGTTTGTAAATCGACTGGCGCATTGTATTAATGGCATCAATGAATTGCTAGCCCTCCAAGTTGGCAAGCAAGAATCCGGAAATACACAATTGGATTTTGCCGGCGGATTATTGTCTTTTGACAAGATCGAACAACTGACTCCTTCAAAAGCCTCATCGCAGCTTTCGGAAGACAGATTGTTGCAATTGAATGAATGCCTGGCTCAATTGATAGAAACGAAGAATGCTTATACCAAACAATGTATTACCTTTTTTGTAAGAGATGAATTGGCCCACGAGTACAATTTGAGGGAAACATTTACAGACCATGCAACTATAAAAATCAGTGTTAGCCCTTCCGCCAAGGCACGGGCTTATTACAAGGGGGAATTGACCCGTTTCACTAAAACCATTAAGGCGATCAGAATCGCCGAATTGGAAATAGAACATAAGTACAAAGAAGAATTACACGTTTCTTATTTCAAAGGATTTGATCAAAGTTATCTAAGCGATGATGATTATGGATTCTTTCATTCCTTTATAA
>JBFKOL010000235.1:0-6959 GCA_041628815.1 Saprospiraceae bacterium
GAAAGGAACTGTTTCAAAATGTGACTTTTGTCCTGACGTAGTGAGGAAAGGAGAAATGCCACACTGTGTGACGGCATGTCCCAATGGGGTCTTTTATTTCGGTGATGAAAATGAAGACACTGTATCCAATGGCGCAACTACAGTACGACTGAGCGAGTTACTTCGCGACAGATTTGGATACCGCTATCTGGAAGAATTGGGTACCAAACCAAGGGTTTATTATCTCCCTCCGGTGAATCGGGCATTTCCATTTGAAGATGATGAAGAATCTGAAAGCGCTCATTAAATATTAACCAATGAACAACAATGTATCGGACAAAAAACGGCTGGATGATTTCGTAACTGAACTGTTTCCAAGCAAGTTCAGCCGTATTGGAAAATTTTGGGTAGCTGGATTGGTTTTGTTTACCCTATTAGGAATAGTCCTGTACATACAACAGCTGAGGCAGGGATTGTCTTTGACGGATATGACGGACTACACCACTTGGGGCATATATGTTTCAAACTTTGTCTTTTTTGTAGCCATAAGCTTGGTAGGCTCTTTGATAAGCGCAATTTTAAAATTAACCGGTGCTGGGTGGCGTACGCCCCTGACCAGATTGGCAGAGATCATTGCGGTATCAGCTATACTTTTTGCGGGAATAGTCATTGTCATCGATATGGGTCGTCCCGACAGGATGCTCAATTTGATATTTCACGCGAGAATTCAATCGCCAATTACTTGGGATGTAATCGTGATCAGTACCTATTTGGTTTTGAGTATATTATTTCTCTATCTACCACTTATCCCAGATTTTGCCATCATGCGTGACCGTTATCGAACAGGTCCCAGACTGCGAAAAATTTACAATGCACTATCTCTGAATTGGAAAAATAGTGATGAGCAAAACAGAATATTGAATCGTGCAATAACCATTATTGCCGTGCTGATTATACCGGTAGCTTTTGGTATACATACGGTTACCTCTTGGCTTTTTGCCACCACGTTTCGCCCGGGCTGGGACAGTTCCAATTTTGGACCTTATTTCGTATCCGGAGCCTTTATGGTTGGGGCGGCGGCAGTACTAAGTGGAATGTATATGTTTCGCAAATTCTATGACTACGGTCACCACTTTACCGACAAGCATTTTGATTATATGTCAAGATTGCTGGTGTTGCTGTCTTTGATTTACTTGTATTTCAACATTAACGAGTATTTCGTCCCTGCCTATAAGATGAAAGGAGCTGAGGCCGTCCATCTCAACGAGTTGTTTTATGGATCTTCTGCTCCCATGTTTTGGTCGGTTCAAATCTTTGGTATGGTGATTCCTATAATACTCCTACTTTTTAGTAAGTATCGGAAACCTTTACCCGCCTTTATTATTTCGGTGATTGTTATTGTAGGCGCCTGGTTTAAACGATTTCTAATAGTGGTTCCAACACTGGCGCATCCGCTAATACCGTCGGATAAAATTCCTGGTGAATCACTACATTATATGCCTACCTTACCAGAATGGTTTATTACCATTGGAACCCTTACCGGTGCATTATTGGTAATTACCATATTAGTGCGCTACCTGCCGGTAGTACCCATTGTTGAATCAGCCCACGACTTTGGTTATGATACAAATGAACTATTTGACAATAAAGAAGCTGATAAATAATGCATTTATGAGACCTACGATATGTTCTTTAACAATTCTCTTCATTTTTTTATGTATATCGCCATCCTCATTTGCGCAGGAAAACGAAGAAGTTGAAAAATTAAATGCCAGATTGAGTCTTGTGTTTGTCAATGACAATTCAAGTCCGAAATTGGTTTCAGAGGTTAAAGCTCGCATTGATCGGGTCTACGTAGGGATGGAGAATGTGAAAGTTGATTTTTACATAGGAGAGATTTCTGAGGGTACTTATATCGGTAGTCAGACTACCAATGAAAATGGTGTGGCAAATTTTTCTATACCAGAAGAAATGGGTCCAATCTTGGACACGATGGCGGTCTACTCTTTTGCCGCTGCGATAACGGATGACTCACAAGTGAACGATGATGAAGAGTTCATTGAGGTCGTACGGAGCAAAATCGAATTAATATTAGAAGAAATAGATTCAATTAAAACAATAAAATTTTTCGTTGGACGATATAATGGAGAAGGTATTTCTCCAGTAGAGGATGTTGAGGGAGGAATCTTTATAAAGAGACTTTTTGGTTTGCTTCCTCTGGTTGAATACGAGTATACAGATAGCGAAGGATTTATTTATGCTGAATTTCCAGAAGATTTAAAGGGAGACAGAATGGGTAATGTAACAATAGTCGGCAAGGCAGAGGATACCGATGAGTTTGGCACTTTGATTGCCTCAGAAACGATTGCCTGGGGATTGCCTTTGGAGGTGATAGACTATTCAGAAGTGAGGGAATTGTGGTCTCCTGCTGAAAACGCTCCATTGTATCTAGTCATTACGGTGAGTGTGATGGTCCTTGGGATATGGGGATGTATAGCATATTTGATTCGACAGGTATTAAAAATACGACGATTAGGAAGAGCTTAAAATTCTGTTAATCTGATGCTGCAATTGTTACAATCGGCATTGATGTACATCTAAATAAGTGTAAAAACATTCAATTATGAAACTTCAGACTTTAATGGTAATTGCTTTTGGAATTATCCTTTCATTCGCATTTACGACAAATGATTTCCAGGACGTATGGGAAGTTCCGGCTAAATACGAGAAAATGAAAAATCCTCAGGCATCCAATGGTGAATCCCTGAAAATAGGAAAACAGCTCTGGAACAAGCATTGTGGATCTTGCCATGGAAAAGAGGGATTGGGCGATGGCTCTAAAGCCGCTCAGCTCGACACTCCTTGTGGTGATTTTACAACTGCTGAATTCCAAGCCCAAAGTGATGGAGCCCTATTTTATAAAACGATTGAGGGGAGAGGCGATATGCCGAGCTTCCAGAAGAAAATTCCATACGAAGAAGATATTTGGCACTTGGTAAATTTCATGCGCACATTGGAATAAATCATTATTCCTGTGCTTTAGAAAAATTAAGCTGAATGGCCTGGTGATAAATTACACCAGGCCTTTTTTCTTTGTCTGTAAGTCCCTTTATTCAGAACATCATAGTCTCACCACCTGAGAGCCGAAACTTCCATGTCTTGTTTAAATCACATATCGGAAGTAGATCTTCATCAACAAAAAGGACCAAACCAAAGATAAACTGGCCAATTAATTTAGGTTTTATGGGTTGTTGTTACAGTTATATGGCGATTTGAACTGCCTTCCCGCTTACACCCTTTATACCGAAGCATAGAATCATTGGCCTTAGTAAAATCCCTCATAAATGAACATTTACTGCTTCTTTTACAGGGGGATGAAATCGTTAATCAGCATTATTTGAGAGTATGCATGTCCTAAAGGGTGAAAAGGATAATGAGCAGAAAACACATTTCTCTACATTGAATGAAGGGACGTAGGTTAATCTTCCTATATCATTACCAATAAAATATGGGTGGTGCGTGGGAATGTTGCTTCGTCAAAACCAAATAAAAAAGGGCTTGATGAAGCCCTTTTTTATTTCTGAAGTTCAGTTGGTCAATAAGTTCTTAGGTATCGAATCCAAATAAGATAAAGTCGATTAAAAATTCCAAAGCCTGGTGATATTGAATCCGATAAGAATTTGATTGTCGCCGAAACTGTTCTGATTCAGTATATGATTGTATTGCGGTATAAGACTCTGATAATTGCCCACAAAAATCTGAAAAGCATGGGAGCTTGTGTTAAATTCAAATCCAAATGCGAGGTTGTGTTTGGGATCATTTAGATCATGTTCTGTCAGCGGGATATCTGTACTCACAATGATCCCCATCGTATCGCTCAGGCCAATCCTGGCCATGGTGGAAATGGCGAAGTGGTTGTTATTCATGAATCCTATCAATTCACCATTTGCGTCGAAGACTCGATCGGGAAAATTGAACCATGAAAAACTCGGGGCGATTTGTAATGCAAAACGATCGGAGAATTTCCTGGCGACCATCAATTGGTTAAAATAGGAAAAACGGTCGGAAGTCTCTTCGAAGAGGTCAAAATCCCTGGAGTCGAGGCCTGCTACGGCGTAATACGTTAGGGATATAGGAAAACTATCGTCCATTTTCTGTTTTACAATGGCGTATTTCGCGCTGAAGTCCCAAAGCTTTCTTTCCTTGGTAATTCCCATGCCCAATTGAAGTTTATCGATCGGCACATAGACAAATCCCAAGCGAATGTTGGAAGGTGCGGCCAAACCGAAATAGTCTTCATAGCCGTTGTTCCATGTGCCGAAGCGATGCTGTATATCCCATTCAAAGGTTTTTTGAAAAGGTACGTCGACGGTTTGGTTGTCTATTAGCCATATGCTCTCAAACGTATTTCGTACAGGTCGAGGAGGCGCTTCATCTTGGGAATAGCTCGTTAGAGGAATAACCAAGAGAAGGGGCATTAAACACATAATAGATTTCATCACTGGGTTCATCATTGTAAATGGTTTGATATGAAGCAATTGCATGCTGATTATTGTATGTATAAAATTAAAAGAGCCTCACTTAGGAGGCTCTTTTAAGCGTATGATTCTTCACACCTGACGTGATGATTTATATCAATTTTATTCTAATGCTGCGATTGTATTCCGCAGAAGGGTCCTGGCGTATTTTGCATTGTGAACACCTTTACTCTGATCTTCAAGAACATATTTGTAGTTCCAGAGGGCGCCTACTTGCAACGCATCCCATGTTCCTCTTACTGAAGATTCCCGGTTGGAGCTGCTCAATATCCCTATTTCGATGAGTTTATCACCGAGCTCAGTCATGAGTTCGTCGATCCCAGCTTGAGTCGAAGCCACCAGGGCGACAAGAGCATCCTCGTCATCATGACATTGTACACATCCATTGGTATTCAACTCACCATCTTCAGATTCAACCCTAAAAGTGTGGCCGCCGGCAGCTCTTCCGTCTGCTACTTCGGCCATATGACAAGTAATACATGCATCCGCAACCAACGAAGTGTGTGATGAATTGCTATACCCATCTCCAATTTCATAGGCGCCTTCGCCATTAAACATGGCTCCCTGAGCACCATGGTGCGGGCCATATCGGCTACTTGTGATCTCTAACATTCCCGTTTCTCCAACTTCAGGTATGGCTGGGCTTGGTACCCTGGGTTGATGGCAGATGACACACTGATTACCTTTTCCGACGTCTACCGTTGCACCCCCTACCCATAAGGTCACAGGATCAGACCACGTGAACGCCCAGTCGGCATCGGTGTAGGTCGTATGAATTTGGTGACACGTGTAACAGTTTTGAGGAAGTGGGTCTACGACATCCATGGTGGCCTGAGTACCGCCATCTGCTATCCTGTCAAGGAATCCCTGACTGGTGTGACAACCGGCACACCTGGCTGCATTTCTCTCGTAACGACCGCCTAATGCATGGATGGAGTTTTCCCATTGAAACATCTTAGCCGTGATCAATTGGTTGTTTCCATGACAGTCGACACAGTTTTCTGCACCATTCTGACCGTCCTGGCCATTCAGACCAGCGGGACCGGAAGGACCAGCAGGACCGGCAGGACCAGCAGGACCAACAGGACCAATGTCCCCTTCACAACCAATAAAAGCGAAAATCAATAAAATCGCGGCAACCCGGCACGCTTGTGTGAGGATCTTTTTCATCGTTTAAAATTTATACGTTCCAAAATTCAACGAAATATAGAATTTTCTTAGGGCATAAAAAAAGGTATTTCCATTGAGGATTTGTATGCTCATTGTCATCCGTGATAATGATTAATATCAGACTCTTCTTTACAATTTGCCTCTGATCATATTATGAAGTTTACTAAAGTATGGATAATCGGCGTTGTGCATTTTATGCAATCAACGTAAAAGCCGTATACGCAGGTGTTTTTAAAGTGCTAACCATAGTTCTTTCTTCCAAAAATGGCTATGCAATACCTGAAGAAAAATTCATTTGCAGATCACACCAAGGATACTATAGAAGTATATTAAGACCTGATTATCTTATTAATAGATTTATTAAAAGCGCCAATTATTCTGGTCACGTTGAAATGATATGCTTGCATTCATACAATATGTCTGATTGAAAATTGTTGGATCGAATGCCAATATTATAAACAAAATTTATTGGCAAAACTCATAAGTAGGTAAGTGAATAATGCTTCTTAAAGTCAGTAATCTGGCATTATTGGTTTTACACTTCTCCAGGGTATATGAATACCTCAGCTTATGACATAAGTATTTTGACAATGGTGAATTAAATCACTGTCGGTCAAGCTATCAACGAATATTGATTAAGCCGTACTGAACGTCGCAACCGTTCTTGTCGGGGACTTCGAGAATGCATTGGTTCTCCTGTCTTGTACATAAGCGACAATGGCTATAATAGTGGTTAATGCAACCGCAACGTACACCCACGAAGGAATGGGCACAGGATCACCAGCGGCATAAGAATGCAGACCTGACAGGTAGTAGTTAACCCCAAAATAAGTCATGATGACCGAAGCCCAGCCAAACAAGGTGGCCAGATTGTATTTGTAAAATCCCTTCAACCCGGGTATCAACCGCATATGAAGTATGAATGCGTATACGAGGATGGTAACAAGGGCCCACGTTTCTTTGGCATCCCAGCCCCAATACCTGCCCCAGGATTCATTGGCCCAGATGCCTCCCAGGTATGTTCCGACGCTTAGCATGACGAGACCACCAATCAGTGTCATCTCACTGATGAACGACAATTCCTTGACCTTGGACATGATCCGTGCCCGGTTCGATGCGTTCAGAAACATCATCATCATGAGATTGATCAATCCGATAATTGCCCCTAGCATGAGGAAGCCATAACTTCCTGCTACCAAAGAAACATGGATGGTCAGCCAGTAGGACCGCAATACAGGTACAAGCGGTGTGATCTCGGGATCCAGGTAGCTC
>JBFKOL010000236.1:0-6939 GCA_041628815.1 Saprospiraceae bacterium
CCATAAATATGCCGACAAAAAGCAGGATCAAATTGACGAGAAGGATGATCACCAGGGGGTTGTCGCTCACAGAAAGCATGAAAGCACTGATGGATTGGGGGATGTTTTCATAGGCCATGACCCACGACATACCTATGCTCGTAGCGACCAGAAGGAGAACGATGGCAGTAGTTCCGACAGAACCCAGGATGATACGGGGCAATTCCCGCATCGATACTTCTTTATAGATAAAGGTCAGTACCAGGCAATACAACACGGCAACCGCGGAAGCTTCGGTAGCTGTAAAAATGCCAGCCACTATACCGCCGATAACTACAAACAACAATAAGAGACTCGGAAATGCGGCTATGAAAGTTCGCGCCAATTTTTTGAGACTGGTTCTTTCTCCTGAAGGAAACTTCCTGTATCGAGACCAAATCGCCGCAGTGATCATCAAAAATAGTCCTGTAAGAATACCGGGTAGGTACCCAGCCAGGAACAATGCGGCTATGGATACCCCTCCACTTGCCAGTGAATAAACAATTAGGATGTTACTGGGCGGTATGACCAGTCCGGTCGTTCCCGCAGTGGTATTCACGGCAGCGGTAAATTCTTTTGAATACCCTGATTTTTCCATCTCTTCTCCCAAGGTACTTCCCAGGGCCGATACCGCAGCTACGGCCGATCCGGCGATGGCGCCAAAAAGCATGGCCGCAATGATGTTTACATGGGCCAGCCCCCCAGGCAGGGACCCCACAACTGCCTTCGCAAAAGCTACCAGTCTTCTTGCAATGCCACCGCGGTTCATGATTTGACCTGCCAGGATAAAGAACGGAATAGCAAGTAAGGCAAAGCTGTCGAGTCCCGTGGCCATGCGCTGTGCAACCGTCGTTATTGACGGGATAAATGGAATGCTGAACAACATGGTGACCACGCTGCTGATACCGATGCTCCATGCAATCGGAACACCGATTCCAATCAGGACGACAAAAGATATGACCAGCACCGCAATTTCCACTATCCAGCTTTTGTGCTTGTAAAAAGGTCCCTTAGCTTGAAATAAACGATCAATACTCCGCTGATAGGGAGCACCGAATAGACCACCCACATCGGAACACGTAACGCAGGAGACATCTGGCCCAAAACGCTGGTAACGTACATCAGCCGAATACCTCCCACCACCATTACAAGCAAGGCGAACATAATGATCAGCACATTGATCAGCACCAACAACTTCTTCTGTCCCACGGCACTGAGCGAAGGTAGCAACAGGTCGATGGAAAGATGCATCTTGCGACCAGCCGCCCACGCTGCACCCAGGACACCGATCCAGATCAACAGGAACCTGGCGAGCTCTTCAGACCAGGAAGCTTGACTGCCAAGCATATATCGCGTGAAGACACCCCATAGCACATCTAAAGTCATCAATGACATTAGGGCTATCAGCACCCAACCCACAAATGCATCTATCCCTTTTTCATTTAAAGCCTCTCCCTTTTTCATTTCATCTCGCGGATTTCTTGAATCAAGGCATATTTTCGTTCATCGTCCTTGTAAGCCTCCAGTAAGTCTTTGGTTATTTCAATAAAACTCGACTTGTCTGGACGGATAACCTCGACACCTGCTTCTTGGACAGCGGCCAATGCTTTCTTTTCCGCTTCCTGCCATAGTTTGCGCTGGTAATCTTTGGCCTCGTCAGCGGCCAGCTGGAGCAATACCTGTTCTTTTGCGGAAAGGTTATTCCACGCCACAGTACCTATCACCAGGATGTCAGGGACAGCTGTGTGTTCGTTGAGCGTATAATATTTGCAAACTTCGTAGTGCTTGGAAGTGTAAAAACTCGGGGGATTGTTTTCCGCACCATCCACCACTCCCTGCTGTAATCCGGTGTACAACTCTCCCCAGGATAATGGAGTCGGCGCACCGCCCAACGTCCTTACAAGGTTGATGGCAGAGACACTTTCCTGGACACGGATTTTTTTTCCTTTCAGATCATCAGGCGTGCGGACAGGTGACTTGGTGTAAAAAGATCGCTGCCCGGCATCAAAGTAAGTGAGCCCCCTAAGCCAATATTGCTCGCTTTGGCGGAGCAGGGATTTGCCCAGGTCGCTATCCTGAGCCTTGTAGATATGAGACCGGTCCCTGAACAAATAAGGCATATTGAAAACTTCGAAGTCCGGCGCAAAGTTTTCCATTACTGCGCCTGACACCTTGGTCATGGCAAGGCTGCCGATCTGAAGCAGTTCAAGACATTGCCTCTCCGTTCCCAATTGTTGACTCGGATAGATTTCGATGGTTAAAGCCCCTTCCGAATGCATCTGAAGGCGTTCGGCCATATAAACCATTCCTTCGTGTACCGGATGGCTTACGTCCAGGCCGTGTGCGAGCTTAAGGGTCTTTTGATCGGACAAATCGATGCATCCTGTAAAAACGAGGATCAAACCTATCAGAAAGGAAGCGGTTGAAAGGTGCATAGGCAGCTTCCAATATAATGAGAAGTGCTGATCTTTAGGAATTATGTTGAAATTGTATAAGCCTGTAATCTCGTGGATGCTTTTATTCGCCTTTTCGGATCGATGCTATCGTTTCTAATGTGCGCTTGGTCAGACTGGATATCTCTCCATAGTCATAGGCCCCATCCGGCTTTTTGACCATCAATTTAGAGCCCATACCCACGCAATACACCCCGGCATTAAACCAACTTTTTAGATTTTCGGGTTCAGGAGATACACCTCCCGTAGGCATGATGCTCGTCCAGGGTTGCGGCCCCTTGACAGCTTTGACAAAAGATGGCCCATAGACGGAACCCGGAAAGAGCTTTACGATCTCACATCCCAATTCCTCTGCTCTTGCAATCTCTGTCAGACTACCACATCCCGGTGACCACAATACCTTGCGGCGATTACAGACGATTGCGATGTCCTCACGCAATACCGGTGTAACCACAAAATTGGCTCCTAACTGCATATATAGACTGGCAGTACTTGCATCCGTTACCGATCCGACACCCATGATGAGGTCAGGCATTTCGACAATTGCCCATTCTTCGAGATCGGCAAAAACCTCGTGCGCATAGTCCCCGCGATTGGTAAATTCAAGCAGCCTCGCACCACCCTTGTAAATGGCCGACAGCAACCTTCGGGCTTCGGAGGTATCGGCATGGTGGAAAAGTGGCACCATGCCCTGTTCTTTCATTTTTTGAGCGACTTGTATCCTGGTAAATCTGGCCATTAAAATTCTTTAAGGTTTTCTAACAATTAATTTCAGATCGAATTTTAATCCAAAATACAAATGTATCAGAGAGCCTGACGCTACTTTGACAAAGATGTCAATGTGGTTGCAGTCAGAAACAATAAAGACCAATAAGTAAAACGGATCAACATCGGATTTTTTTAGTCAAATTGAGCCAGGACTGGACAAGAGGTTTTTCTAGCAAAAAAAAAGAATTAATTTTTGGATTCAACCCTGAGGATCGCGTAAAAATGACTCACCATTCGATGGTTATTAGCAAAGCACCCGGACGTATTAATCTCATCGGTGAACATACTGATTATAACAATGGATTTGTGTTGCCGGCAGCGATTGATAGGTATTGTACATTTCAATTATCCAGGAATGAATCCCAATCGCTAATTAGATGTTCAGCTTTGGATCTGGGTGAATCGCACTCTTTTGACCTGACAGACCTCCAGCCAATAGAGAGTGGTTGGCAAAATTATGTCATGGGTGTGGTAAGCGAATTGCAAAAATTGGGCGCCGTCCTCCGTGGCTTTGATGCACGATTCAGCAGTGAGATCCCGATTGGGGGAGGTATGAGCTCTTCTGCAGCACTCGAATGCAGCCTGGCGATGGGATTGAAGAAGCTTTTTCATCTTGATCTCGATTCTTTATCTCTTGTGAAAGCTTCTCAACTCGCTGATCATAATTTCGTCGGAGTTCGCAGTGGCATAATGGACCAGTTCACAAGCATGATGGGAAAAAAAGACCACGTAATTTTACTCGATTGCCAGACACTTCGCCATACTTACTATCCGTGTAATTTGGGATCTTATAGATTCGTCCTTCTTAATACCAACGTGTCACATACGCTGGCTTCATCAGAATACAATACAAGGCGAGCTGAGTGCGAAGAAGGCTTGAAATACTTTCAGTCATTCGATGAAGAACTCACCAACTTACGCAATATATCGCCAGCATTTCTCAAAAAAAGTAAAAAGGCCATTCCTGACACCATCTGGCGCAGATGCAAACATGTTTTCTTTGAGAACCAACGCGTCCTCGAAGCATGCGAGGCCCTGCAAAATGGCGATATTTCCCTTCTGGGACAACTCATGTACCAGTCACATTACAGCCTTCGTGATGACTATGATGTCAGTTGCGCCGAATTGGATTTTCTTGTCGATTTGACCCGTAACAATGCACAAATAGCCGGGAGCCGAATGATGGGTGGCGGTTTTGGAGGATGCACCATCAACCTGGTGCATAAAAATATCATTGATCGATTTGTAGAAGAATCCGCATCTGCCTATCAAAATGCTTTCGGAATACAATTAACGCCTTATTACGTCTCCATTTCGGATGGAGCAAGTAACACCTGAAGAACTTACCGCATTGTCGATAGATGGATTCCCTCAAATCCGCTGAAGCACATCGATGGTGCTGTCAATTTCTTCCATATTGTTGTAGATATGAACCGAGTGCCGTACCAATTCCTGTCCAACCGACCTTGGCTGTAGTCTGGCTTCCTCCCACAGTTTTCGTTGCAACTCAGGGCCCGACATACCGTCGATGGCATAGGTAGTTATTCCGGCACACATGTCGGGGTGCAACGATGAATGTATGGAGACTTTCGTGACTCCTTGAAGACCTGATCGGAGGTGATCACCCAATTCTTTGATCCTGGCTATCCACCGGTCGGGGCCAATGGTGTTGTAGAAGTCCAAAGCAGCTTCGAGACCTACGATCAACGACTGGTTGCCGGTACCATTTTGCATGAGCCGGAAGCCGTGATCTTCTTTGTTTTCCCAGTTGTAACTGGCTATGGTCGACCATATGTCTTCAATCACCCCCGGACGGATGTATAAAATGCCGTTGCCACCGGGTGCCAACAACCATTTGTGCAGGCTGGAATAATAGGCGTCACAACCGATATCCTGTACATCCACTTTGATCTGTCCAACACACTGGGCGCCATCCAATATGGTAAATATGCCACGCTGTCGTGCCTCCTCACAGATCTCCTTGACAGGCATGACCACGCCAAAGACCGATATAATGTGGGGTATGGCGATGACGCGGGTTTTCGGGGTCACTTCTTTAAAGACTGCATCGTAGATTTCCTGCGGATCATTAGCCGGCACCGGCATTTTGGCCTGTTTGTAGATGCACCCTTTTCGTTTGGCCATCAATTGCCAAGCGCCAAAACCGCCTCCATGCTCCTGATCCGTATTGATCAGTTCGTCTCCTTCACGGAGATCGAGTCCATGTGCTACGTAGTTCATCCCGAAGGTGGCATTCTGGGTCAAAGCAATATTTCGATAATCTCCGTTTATGACGTCACCGACCTTTTTTCTTATGTCTTCATACGGGAAGTAACCACTCAACAACTGGGGTCCCGCATCTTTATAGTCTGTCTCCGCACCATGAACTGCACTGTACAGCATGTCGTCCATTACCTTATTCAAGACGTATCCCGGCATGGGTCCCATGGTGCCGTTGTTGAAATAGGTCTGACCTTCCTTGAGCGGAAACTGCATCCGAACCTGCTTCCAGAATTCCGGTTCGGACAAAGAGTGGTCTATAGGATCGAGCGAAAAAGATCTTTCCAGCCAATCTTTGGCCAAGGGTAAGGTAAGCGCTGAAAACGCCGATTGTCGGAGAAATTTTCTTCTTGAGTTCATTTCCATGAATTTAAAGAAATGTGTAAGTAAAATTGGGCCGATTCAAATCTACTTTTTAAAACTGATGGCCAGCCCACCCCCGGCGTTGTTAACACTGGTCGAATAATTAGGTAGTGATTTCACATATTTCAAGTAGTCTTGAGCACCACGCATACCACGGTGACCTTCAGGACGCACATTGTGAGAAGTATAACATCCACCTTCGACCAGCTTTGGATCCACATCATTGAAATAGTTCGTATACCAGTCTTTGTCCGCATCGCTGAATACAAAATCGAATGGCCCAGGCAGGTCTTTCACCAATTGGTGTGCATCTGCTAACCGGGCATCAATGTATGGCATCAAGCCCGCTTCCTCGAAGTTAGCCAGTGCCCGCTTATGGCGCCGCTCATCGATTTCTATGGTGATCACTTTACCTCCGGTTTTGCTCATAGCCCAGGCTATCCAGATGGTTGAATGCCCGGTCGAAGTGCCGATCTCCAAGCCCCGGGTGTATCCATTTTCTACGATAAGATCATAGAGCAATTTTCCGTCAGATGCCGGCACGTTGAGGTCCCGCCATTGGCCTTCATTCTTGTCCAGAAAGTCTTTTACCTTTTTGTCCAATTCAGTATCCTGCGCAACGAATCCAGAGGTCAACCCCAAGGTACAAATGAGAAATAGCGATAAAGTAAGGAAGGATGACGGCTTCATAACTTCTTTTCAATTAAAGATAAGGGAAAAGTGAATACGGGTTACAGATTGTAGGATGCAGGTAAAGTACTCACTTAATCATATTGAACGAATTCAACGAATCCTGAAACATCAACGTGCCAATGACGGTTATAGCATCATAACTAATCGTATAATTTAGATGTCATCCTATCAATATCCCTTCTACCTCCTTTTTGCTATCGTGGCCATATTTTTCATCCAGTGCAAATCCGCCAACAGCCAGGGCAGCAAAGGCGCACCCCCGTCTTCGAAAGAATTCAAAGATTACTGGTATGCAGGTAATGCGGAACTCAACAGGTACCGTCTTGAGCAAGCACGTTATGGCGAAATACACGAAGGTGACGCC
>JBFKOL010000237.1:0-6889 GCA_041628815.1 Saprospiraceae bacterium
ACTCGTATAATTCTGGTAAGTAGTGGTCAATCCCTCCGTGGTGATTTGCACGATGGCACCAATGGCATGTCTGTTGGGAGAGTCAGAATTGAAACTCAGTTTGATGTAGTGGTTGCCATTGGATTCGCTGCGGTTTTCAAAGACCTGGGAGACGCTGTTCACATTGTTGATGACCAGGTCGAGGTCTCCATCGTTGTCGAGATCTCCATAAGCAGACCCATTGCTGAAAGAAGGATCCCCCAGTCCGAGCTCGTCGGCCTTGTTTTCAAAATTCAGACCACCCTGGTTGAGAAAGGCATAATTGGAGATTTTAGTGGATGGAAGGAGTTCGAGAAAATCCTTGAAGTCGAAGCGACCTTTTTCGCGAACGATCTTTTCCACTTCTGCCCTGTCCTCTATAAAGTCCGAGAAATCGAGATCTGTGATGTCGTGGTAAACGCCGTTGCTGACGAATATGTCTTTCAGCCCATCGTTGTCAAAGTCAAAAATAAGCGCTCCCCAGCTCCAGTCTGTCGAGGCGAGGCCCAACATATGAGCTGCTTCCGTAAACACACCCCGACCGTCGTTGATCTGCAGGCAGTTTTGCGTATACTGGTAATGGTAGTCCCTCCGGTATTTGAGATCCTGGAGGTTGTAGTTGTTGAAAATGGTCGTTTTTTTCAGACGCTCGTTGGTCGAGGGAAGCATGTCCGTGCTGAATATCTCGAATGTACCATTGTTATCGAGATCGGCGATGTCTGCGCCCATACTGGAAGTAGAGGTCAGCGGAATTCGCTCAGGTAGCTCTTCGCTGAAGGTGCCGTCTTTCTGATTGATATAGAGGTAGTCGCGTTCCCAGAAATCATTGCTAATGTAGATGTCCGGCCAGCGGTCACCATCGAGATCTGATACGGATACGCCGAGGCCAAAGCCGATTTCACTGCCATAAATGCCAGCTTCTTCGCTTACATCGACAAACCGGTTGTTGCCTTCGTTCCTGAACAATTTGTCGCCTCCATCCGGGTTGCGTATGTGCCTGATATTGGTAAAATCAATGCGACTTGGATCCTTGAAGCTGTTGTTGAGCAGGTACATGTCGAGGTCGCCGTCCATATCGTAATCGAAAAAGGAAGCGTGTGTAGAGAATCCTGCATCGTCCAAACCATATTCGGATGCACTTTCGGTGAAGGTCAGATCGCCATTGTTGATGTACAGTTCGTTTTCTTTTTGCGCACCATCGACGTTTCCTGAGTTACAGACGTAGATGTCGAGCCATCCATCGCTGTTTACATCGGCCATGGTAACGCCTGTGCTCCACGACATGGTTCCTGCAACGCCTGCGGCAGGGGTGATGTCTTCAAACTTGAGGTCACCCTTGTTCAGGTAGAGTTGGTTGGGGCCCATGTTGGCGGTGAAATAGATATCTGCCAAGCCATCGTTGTTGACATCGCCAATGGCTACACCGCCTCCATTGTAGTAGTTGCGGTAGGTGAGTACATTGAAATCTTCCTGGCCTTCGACTTCGTTGTTGAAGTCGATGCCGGAATCACTTATGCCCAGCGCTTTGAAAAGTTGTAGAGGACTGGGTCCGCCTTCTTGCCCGGATTGGCAAGAAAAGAGGAGTATAGTAAGAATAAACAAGAGATACTTGGGTTGCATCGGCCAAAAATAAAAAAAGACGACTCAAGATGAATCGTCTTTTTTGTCATTTATATTATCTGAAATGATCAGAATCCGTCATTTTGTTTCAAAGCCGGTGCGCCGTCTACCTCACTGAGATCGACTTGAACACCTGGCAGAGGGAATGCATTGTGTTTGGCTTCCACGTTGAATGCTTCACTCAGGTAGACCCTTTTGAACAAGTCACCATCAGGTCGTGCATTGTTGCGAGCGAAGTAGGCATTCATGGTTTGAGCGAGTACGCCCCAACGTCTGAGGTCATACATACGATGTCCTTCCATGGCCAACTCTAAGCGACGCTCCAATCGTACTGCATTTCTCGCAGCACCCTGATCAGTCCACGGTCCGGGGTATGTACTAACCCTGTACGTAGCCCAAGATATGGAAGGATCGTCGATAGGCACTTCGATTTCTGCACTGGATCCGCCGGGACCCTGAGCACAACCGGATGCTCTTGAGCGAACAAGATTTACAAGTTCACGAGCTCTTTCAAGACTTCCTACTTCTACTTCACATTCTGCGAGCATCAACAGTACATCCGCATAGCGGATTACATTGTAGTTGATGGCCGATACTTGTGGGCCCCATGCTCCAGCTGACGCTGCAGAGCTGAACTGACCCTGATCTGAATGATACTGTGTCTTCTTAGGGCTGTAGGGCCCACCGAAGTTACGGTCACGAATCCATTCGGGCTGATGGGTGCCATGATCGTAATAAGGCACATTATCTCTTCCAACTGTCCAGTCAAGGCGAGGATCTACGGTACGTCCCAAGGCGACATCACCGGCATCGCTTACTGGCAGTCCGTTGTCATCTACGAGGTAGGCATTTGCCAGGTCCGCTGATGGCTGGTTAAACCCACAACAACCAAAAGGACTTCCGGAATGCGGGAATCCAAGGCGTGTACCATAGTTGCCATTGTTGGCACCCGGGTCACCGTCGTTTACTGAGAATTGAACCGCAAAAATGGACTCAGAATTGTTGTCCTTTGCGGCGTTGAAATTGTCATGGAAACAAGGTGTCAGACTGTATTGGCCACTGTTGACTACTGCATCAAAGGCAGCTTTTGCACCTGTAAAGTCGCCTGCAAAGAGTTTTGCTTTACCAAGGTAAGCCTGTGCTGCGCCCTTGGTGGCGCGACCTACTTCAGCCTGGGAAGCAGGCAGACCATTGACTGCTGTTTCCAGGTCAGAAATGATGTCCGGAAGAATATCCGTACCGTTGGGTTTGCGGAAATCGTCATCCGTCTCAACGTAATAGGGGATATTTTTAAATACTCTATATAAGTCAAAGTGATAATGAGCCCTAAGGAATCGTGCTTCTGCATCAATTTCTGTCTTCCTGGAGGCATCAATCTCTTCCGACGCATTGTTAAGGGTCATCGTTGCATTTACACGAGCGATGCCTTCAAAACGAGAGACGAACAGGTCTTCAAAAAGACCATTACTCGGCAGCCATTGATACAATTCGATTTGGGTGATATCGGCGATATCTGATGCATCGGATCCTTTGTGTGCATCGTCAGATGCTACACCAGACCAGATCCAATGTCCGGCATCCTTGCCCCAAGGGCCGAAATTGCCCCATTGACCATTCCAGCCGTCGAGCATGGAATAAGCCGAGACGAGCGATGCCTCGATACCGGCAGGGCTTTGTAGTGCACTACCGTCCAGGGCACCCTGAGGGTTTAGCTCAAGAAAGTCCTCGCTGCAGGCAAATACAAGCAACCCCAGGGCTCCTGCGATAAATAAATATTTGAAGTTTTTCATATCCTAAAGAAAGTTGTGAGTTTGTTAGAATTCCAAATTTATTCCAAAAATAATAGACTTATTGGAAGGATAGTTACCAAAATCCAATCCTGCTGCTGTGTCAGCCAGTCCAAAGTTGGACATTGCAGGGTCAAGTCCTGTATATCCGGTAAAAGTCAACAGGTTTTGTCCTTGAATGTAAAGTCTAGCTTTTATGTCCGTACCAGGTATCTGGTTCAGCCTGTATCCCAGCTGGATGTTTTCAAGACGTACATAAGAAGCGTCTTCTACGTAGTATGAGCTGGGTCGGCTGTTGAAACCACGACCTCCGTAGTCCGGAGCCGGAATTTCTGTGTCGGTATTTTGTGGAGACCAAGCATCTTCCAAAACCTCTTTGCGCACGTTCGCCTCAAATTGAGAAAAGTCAGTAAAGAGTCTGTTGAAGTTGAAGATCTCGTTGCCGAATGATCCAAATAAAAATCCTGTCAGATCAAAATCCTGGTAACCCAAGGTAAAGCTCAAACCTCCTGTTAAGGACGGGTGGAAGCTTCCAAGAATGATACGGTCATTGTCATCGATTACGCCATCACTGTTCTGATCTCTAAACCTTAAACGGCCGATGGCCGCTCCAGGTTGATCTGCATGTGCATCTACTTCAGCATCGCTGGCAAAAATACCGTCTGTTTCGAGACCGTAAAATGAACCGATGGCATCACCTACCCTGTTGATGGTGGTCGTTCCGATACGGCTACCAGAGTTGGTGAAGAACTGAGTCTGAGAGTCTGATATTCTTGTGATCTCGTTGCTGTAACGACCGATGGTCAGTCCGAGATCGAGGCTTACATCGCTGCTGATTTGATCGCGATAGTACAGTTGTGCGTCAAAGCCGACGTTCTTCATCGTGGCCACGTTCCTGGCTGCAGGTGAGGCAGAACCGGCTGTTCCAGGCTCTGCAGCTGTAAAGAGCAGGCCCTGGGTTTCCTTGTTGAAGATATCGACGACAAATCCAAATTTGCCATTCCAAAGCGTCATATCGATTCCGAAGTTGTGCTGGTGCAATTCCTCCCACTTACCATCCGGGTTACCTCTTGCCTGCAGTGCAAAACCTGTGGCAAGACTGCTATTGGTTCCACCGATGTCGTAGAAAGAGGAATTGGTACCTCCACCAAAGATGGCAAAGGCATTGTCAGCACGAATAGAATTGTTTCCATTTATACCAAAGCTGTAGCGCACCTTGAAATCTTCAATGGCATCGGTTTCCAGAAACTTGGAAAGCCTCACGCCCACACTTCCTGCAGGGAAGGTACCGCGTCGATTATTGGCACCAAATTCTGATGCACCATCGTTTCTTATCGTACCACTCAGGATGATGAAGTCATCGTAAACGTAATCTACTTTGGCAAAGACAGAGTTGAAACTTCTTTTGAATCCACCACTGCCCACGCTGCGGGAATCGGGATCAGCCAAACCTGTATTGATGTAGCGTGAATCCAATCCGAAGACGAAATAGTCTACAAGACCACCACCAATGTTGCGACCTTCTTGCTTGAATGCCTCATAACCAACGACCGCGTTGACATCATGCACTTCTGAAAATGTCTTTACGAAGTTCACTGTATTGGTCCAGGTCCAGGAGAAGTTGGTGCTCCAACCTTCGCTATAGTTAAAAGTGAACTGGTTGGGCTCGCGTGCTTCAAAGTTGGGGAATACGGCGTTTTGCGTAAAACCATTGCCGTAATCGAAACCAAGGCTTGTTCGAGCCGAGAGACCTTCTGCCAGTTCCACTTCACCGAATACGTTTCCAAAAAGGCGGTTGAAGTTACCAACATCGTCTTTATCGTCTTCCATACCTTTCAATGGGTTGTTACCCAAACCCATACCAGGGGCCTTCGGTCCTGCAAAGTTGCCACCTTCGTCAAAAAGGGGAACTGTAGGCTGGATCCTGATGATATTCGTGATGATGTTTTGCTCACTCTGGTTTCCACTTCTTTGTCCGAGCTGGTTGATCCTCGAAACAGAAATGTTTTCACCGAAAGTGAAGCGGCCAGCATTAAATTGGCTGTTGGCGCGGATCATGTAGCGCTCAAAAAATGTATGCAGGATGGTACCTTGCTGGTTGAAGTAGTTTCCGGAGATGTTGAAGGTTGCATTTTCATTACCACCGGATACATTGAGGTTGTGCTCGTGAATCGGAGCGGAAGAAATCAATTCATCCCACCAATCCGTACCAACGGTATTGGTTCTCATCAAGAGATTCCCGCTGCCCGGTACACCAATGGTTGGAGGTTGATAAGGTTGGGAAGGGTCACCGAAGTAATATTCCGGGAATGCACTTCCTGAATAGACTGCTGGCACATCACCTGAAGTCGTAGCTCTCTGAACATACTCACGGTATTGATTAGAGTCCGTGATAAGGTCCAACCTATTCACAGGATTCTGAACACCATAGTAAGAGTCAAGAGTGACCTTGGTTTTTCCGGCCTTACCTTTTTTCGTGGTAACAACAATTACCCCGTTACTGGCTCTTGCACCGTAAACAGAAGCAGATGCCGCATCTTTCAGTACCTGGATGGACTCGATGTCATTGGGGTTGATACTATTCAGGAAATTGTCCTTGGTAGGCACTCCGTCAATCACGATCAGAGGATCGTTGTTCGTTAGGGAGTTGAAACCCCGGATCCTGATGGCCGTACCATCACCGGGAGTACCAGAAGTACTGATGGTCACCCCTGCAGCTTTACCGGCCAGTTTCTGACCTATACTCGCCGCTGGTACCAGGTTCAATGTCTCGGTTTCAACCACGGATACGGCACCGGTAATGTCCCGCTTTCTTTGTGACTGATAACCCGTCACAACCACTTCCTCGAGGATTTCACCGCCACTCATGGCCACATTTACAGTGGTCCTGTTGGCTACCGCCTCGGAGATGGTGGTATATCCGACGAAAGAAAAGATCAGTACGTCATCACCTGCTGCATCAATGGTATAGCTTCCATCAATATCGGTGATCGTACCGGTCTGTGAGCCCTCAACCTGAACGGATGCACCGATCAGAGCTTCTCCTGTTTCTGCATCGGTGACGACACCAGAAATCTGGGCAATTAGACTGTTCCCTACGAGAAAGCCGAGAGCCAGCAACACGTAGGGTTTAATTAGAAAAGGTCGTTTAAATTTCATAGATAGAATAGTTTTTCACACTTGGTAATAAGAAACAAAAAGGTTTAAGGGGGTGAATATAGACTTTTGATGGAATCACACCAAAAAAAATTTATTGAACAAGGAGATTTGCAAGCAGGATTAGGTAATAATTGTGAATTTATTCTTCACCAGAAATCTATTTGTCAATGTTAACAGACTATTAACAGAGATGAAATGCTAAAGATCACTCACTTTTACCAGCCCTAACTTTGAAGACATGAATATTCATTGGTAATAAAACTTTTTTAATATTGAAATCCAAGTTTTCGAAGTCCACTCTGCAC
>JBFKOL010000238.1:0-6844 GCA_041628815.1 Saprospiraceae bacterium
AAAGTAGCCCAGTCTTCTAAAGGAAATTTCTTCATCGGTCTGTAGATATTGCTTTGAATGTAAGTCATGTCAGGCTTAGAGTTTATGACCCGTATCATTTTGTATTTTGATCTGAATCAAATGTCTGGTTTATGATATGCATGTATGATCCGATTCGGGTTGCAATATTCGTTGCCAATAACAGGCCTCAGGATATCCTACAATCTACCTATCTTGATGACTTTATCACTCTTGTTGGGACCATCAGATGTTGTATAAATCTGCCATCGATCTGGCAAAAAGTATTAGGCAAGGGGTATATTCCTCAGAAGAAGTTGTAAAGGCTCATATAGAACAAATTAATCGCCACAACCATAAGTTAAATGCCATCGTGCATCTCTTCGATAAAGAGGCTATTGCAGAAGCAATAAAGTGCGATAGAGAAATGTCTGAAGGTAAAAACCGAGGACCACTACATGGAGTACCGGTGACCATCAAAGAGCAGTTTTGGGTCAAGGGCAAGGCCAATACGATCAATGCCAAACTTTTCAAAGAATATGTGGCTAATGAGGATGCAGTCATCGTTAAACGGATCCGGGAAAGCGGAGCCGTCATCCTAGGGCAGACCAATATCCCAAAGTTGCTTTTGGATTACCAGGTCTGGGGTGATATTTACCCGGAAGGATCGAATCCCTATGATTTATCGAGGACTCCAGGAGGAAGCACGGGTGGTGGAGCAGCGGCACTGTCAGCGGGATTTACCAGTCTGGAGCTCGGCGGTGACCTGGGAGGTTCTGTTAGGGTGCCCTCCTATTTCTGTGGCCTTTACGGACTCAAACCCACGGACAATACCGTTCCTCGGCATGGCAACATTCCCATTCCTACAGGATCCAAAGCCAGCCTGATCAATTTTGCACAGGCTGGACCCCTGGCAAGAACGCCGGAAGACATGGAACTCCTATGGAACATCATAGTCGGACCCGATGCAGGCGAACGCGACATCGTTCCATTTCCAATGCGTACCTCCACAAAAAGAAACCTTTCGGATTTTCGAATTGCCTGGGTGGAAGGATGGCCCGAACATCCCGTAAGTTCGACAGTGTCACGGGCGATACAAAATGTGGTCCACCAATTGATACAGGCTGGGGCAAATATTGTCCAAGATAAACCCGACCCTGAGTCTCATGATGACTCCCTCAGACTGTGGGTGGGAATGCTTCCGTATATCATAGCCCTGGAAGCTCCTTTCCTGATAAGACAGTTGATGAAGAGAGGACAAAAAAGAACGATATTCAAAAATTATCCTACCTATATGGACGAATTGAACAGGGGCTATCAACTCAAGGCAAAGTATTTGGGAGAATTACGCTTTTTGAAAAACAAAGTGACGGCTGCATTCGGGGAGTTTTTTGACAAATGCGATTTGTTGATTTGCCCGATGGGTTACGGGCCTGCCTTTGTAAAAACCAAAATCGGTAATGCCATAAGTTATGATGGTCAAACCCTTCCTTACGGCAAGTACATTTGGCCTTTTGTAGCATGTTTCAATGCTTCAGGCCACCCGGCTATGAATTTGCCCTTAGGCATGTCAAAAGAGGGACTACCCATTGGGGTGCAAGTGGTTGGCAAGTACTGGGCAGAGCCTGATATGATGAAATTTGCCCGCCTGTGTGCGGAAAACCGAATCGGGAAATTTGAGAAACCTGAGGGCTATTGACCCACTAATACATTGATGTTCCGGAATTATGGATAATGGAGAAAAATAACGTGTACCGTAAACATTTTTCGATATTATAAGTTACAATGCAGTACCTGTACATGAGCATGGCATTATCTGCGTCCATTCTTTATTTTATAATAGTTGTTTTCTCCCCCTTAGAAACGATTCCTGTTGGGGCTCATGTAGTTTTTCATGATGATAATAAGGTAAATGTCCATTGCCAGGCACAATTCGACCTGTCTGTTGGAGAAGAACTGAAGAAGGTTGATCAGTTTGTTTCTTTAGAATTAAATGACATCCTTCGTAATGTAAGCACAGAGACGAATGGTTATAAGGATAATTGCATGGCTTATGTAGGCCTTGCCCGCTTAGAACCTCCTCCAGAAGATAAGTGCTCCATTCTTTAGTATAATAGCCGGCGGCTATTAATTTTACATCCCTTTCCGATCATTATCAATATTTTCCGATATAGACGAATTAATGTTTTGACGATATGAAACATCTTTTAAAGTTTGACTTTTCTCACATACGAGGAGATGTATTTGGTGGAGTTACGGCGGGAATTGTGGCCCTTCCACTTGCCCTTGCCTTTGGATTGCAATCCGGACTTGGAGCTGCAGCAGGTCTTTATGGCGCCATCTTCATCGGCTTTTTTGCTGCCTTTTTCGGAGGAACCAATACCCAGATTTCCGGGCCTACCGCTCCCATGACAGCTGTAAGTATGGTCATCATTGCCGGAATCATTGCTGCGAATGAGGGCGATGTAGAAAAGGCTTTACCCTCAATTCTCATGGTATTCTTGCTTGCAGGTGTTCTACAGATTGTATTGGGGTTTTTTAAAGTCGGCCAATACATTCGATACATGCCTTACCCGGTCGTATCCGGCTTTATGACCGGTATCGGTGTAATCATACTCGTAACACAGTTGCTTCCGCTGATAGGTTACTACCCAAAGGAAGATGTTAATTTTGTCCAGTCACAGGTCCCCATGGCTGAAGAGGTTATTCTCGAACGAATACTCAGGGAGGAGGCAGAGGAACAAATATTGGTCCTGGAAGATTTTGAAGAGACCGTGAGACGTGCAGGGCTCATTACAGAAGAGGAAATAATGAGGGAAGCACAAGTGTTGGCCGGAAAAGAGGCCGGGGGAGTAATAGGATCACTGAGGGTCCTCGGACGTGCGCTTCAAAACATGAATGTGACCGACCTGATCCTTGGATTGTTGACCATTTTCATCATATATGGTTTTAAACGTATCACGACAGCTGTTCCAAGCACACTCGTAGCGTTGCTTGTGGTTTCGGCTGGAGCCTATTTCATTTTACCGGAATACCGGACCATTGGGACCATACCGAGTGGATTCCCGAAGGTGCAATGGGAAATATTCACAGGGTTTGAATTCGGGCAGATTACTCCTTATTTCTTTGCGGCCATGTCGCTGGCTGTATTGGGGTGTATAGATTCTTTATTGACATCCATTGTGGCTGACAACCTCACTAAAACCAAACATGACCCCGACAAAGAACTTCTAGGACAAGGAATTGGTAACAGTATTGCAGCTCTTTTTGGAGGTATTCCGGGTGCAGGTGCTACAATCCGCACGGTAGTCAACATCAATTCGGGAGGCAAAACTAAGATATCGGGTATGATCGCCGGAATTCTTCTTCTTATCATTCTGCTTTCTCTCGGGCCGACCGCCTCATTGATACCGGCGGCCGTCTTAGCGGGAATTCTCGTGACTGTAGGTATCGGTGTCATGGATTATAAGGGATTGAAACACCTGAGACGTTTGCCAAAGGGAGAGACAGCCGTAATGATCGTTGTTCTTGTACTGACCGTTTTTGTCGGCTTGATCGAAGCAGTGGTCGTAGGTTTGATCATTTCTTCTGTAATGTTCATGAAAAAAATTGCCGATGTTGTAGAGCACCGCACATTAACGGCACCACTTCAGGATTTTTCACGCGAAATACCGTGGACGGATGAGGGTGATATTATCAAAAGGGTTGGCGATAAGGTATACATCAAACACCTCGATGGACCACTGTTCTTTGGATTTGCATCCCGGTTTCAGGATCTGGTAAAGGCTTTGCCTAAAATCGAAGTAGTGGTTATAAGAATGGATAAGGTGCCTTATGTGGATCAGTCTGGCCTTTATGCTATGGAAGACGCCATTCTCGACCTGCAGAGGCAAAATATTCGAGTGGTATTTACGGATGTCCATGGTCAACCGCTAGAAATTTTTGAAAAGTTCAACATCATTCCTGGATTGATAGAAAGAGAGTTGTGCTTTCAAGATTTCAAAAGTTGTGCTTTGTGGCTCGAAAAATACCTCCGTCACCACCACGATGCCTTGACCAACACAGAGGAACGAAACTTGATAAAGTAGTCAGTCATCTGTATAGAGGAAATGTTTAAAGGGTTAGTCTAAACTTGGAATAACGTCGTTTGTATACGTTCACTGGCCCCTTCGAAACGGACATCAAACTTTATTCCATGGATGCTGTTCTGTAATCGCAATGTCCAATTAATACAGAATGACTCAAGTTTCCTTTCCGATACATTACAGTGCTGTGTTGGACCGGGTGTCCAAAATCCGGCCGATTCGATATGGAAAAACGCGCAATTTCATCGATGGCGACGTGAGTTATCTTTCGCCGTACATCTCGAGGGGAGTTATTTCAACAAAACAGGTGATGGAAAGCGTATTATCACATGGATATGCGTTTTCCAGCGTTGAAAAATTCATACAGGAGTTGGCGTGGAGAGATTATTGGCAGCAAATCTGGAAGTCACTGGGCAACGAAATAGACCAGGACGTCAAAAGGGCTCAGCCCAAAGTAAAAAACCATCAGATGCCTGCCGCCATCCAGAATGCCAATACTGGAATCGAGGCCATTGACGGATCGATCAATCGACTTTACAGCCATGGCTACATGCATAATCACGTGCGTATGTATGTAGCGAGCATTGCGTGCAACATTGGCGGCAGCCATTGGTATATTCCTGCAAAATGGATGTATTATCATCTCCTGGATGGAGATTGGGCCAGCAATGCGCTCAGTTGGCAATGGGTCGCCGGTGCAAATAGTCATAAGAAATATTTTGCCAACCAGGCCAATGTAAATAAATATTGCCACACCCGTCAACGAGGTACTTTTTTGGACGTGAGCTACGTGGATTTTGAAAATATGGATATGCCGGGTAAATTGATGGAACTTATAGTCCCGGCATTGAAATGTGATTTGCCCGGAACGCCATTTCCTGATTTGGATGGATCCAAACCAACTCTGATTTACAACAGTTACAATCTTGATCCTGGATGGCATCAAGATATGGATGCCAATAGAGTATTACTCATGGAGCCATCACATTTCAAAAAATACCCCGTAAGTAAGCACGTCTTGAACTTTATCCTTGGATTACGTGAGAATATACCGGGAGTGCAAGTGGCAGTTATGGAATTCGACCAGCTGGTCAATCAGTTTCAATTGTCTGAAGTACTGTTCAAAGAACATCCGACATGTACGCACTACAGGGGCACGGAAGAGCCAAGAGACTGGATGTTTTCGGTTACTGGTTATTATCCATCGTTTTTTTCCTTTTGGAAAAAGTGTCTCAGGGAATGGAGGAGGTAAAGAATAATCCTATAAACGCAGTATGGTTGAAACGCAACTTGAGGTTGAAGGATCATGCACCTTTGGCATCTGGATGGAAGGCATGCATTCCCATGATCATTCTCTATTTTTTTGAACCAGAGCTCATAACGCGTCCGGATGTTTCACGCAGACATCTACGGTTTTACTTTCATTCGATTCAGGATATGAATGCCCAACTTAAACCGATCGGCCATCGCTACCATGTGATGCAATCCGATGCTGTCGAAGCATTCACGTCCCTTCAAAAACATTATGAAATTCGACAGGTATTCAGTCACCGTGAAAGTGGGACCAAGCAAACATGGGAGAGGGATAAAGAAGTAGCAAAGTACTTGAAAGTCCACGGTACCATTTGGCATCAATTTTCTTAAAATGGGCCCAAAGAGGCAAAGCCCTGGCCCGATCCGAAAAAAAAGAGAATTGTCGAGATTCATACCCGGAACAAAGGATTTGGGAGTCCATGATAAAATGAAGAAATCTGAATTGCCCGTTAAAGTTTGTCTCATCTGTCAGCGGCCATTTTCATGGAGAAAAAAATGGAGGAAGGACTGGGAGAAGGTGAAATATTGCAGTGAACGCTGCAGGCGGCATAAACAAAAAATCAATGAAGGAAATCAGCATCGTATTCCCACACCAATTGTTTGAAGAAAGTCCTCTATTGGATGTTGATACGCCAGTAGTGCTCGTGGAGGAATCGCTTTTTTTCACCCAGGTTAAATTTCACAAACAGAAGTTGGTCCTGCATAGAGCATCTATGCAATTTTACAAGCACTTCCTCGAAAACATGAATAGGGATGTTTCTTACATCGATGCAGGTCGTGATACTTCAGACATCAGGATGTTGGTGGCGGATCTTGCAGGAAAGGGAATCGATCACCTTCATTTTATCGACCCGGTTGATGACTGGTTGAAAAAGAGAATTTTAAACACATGCGCAAATCAAGGGATCGAATGGACTGAATATGAAAGTCCTATGTTCATAAATAAAAGTACAGATCTCGAAAAGTTTTTTAGGAAGAACAAGAAAAAGTATTTCCAGACATCTTTTTACAAGGATGAACGCAAACGTTTGAACATTCTTATGGAAGGGGATGGAGAACCAACCGGAGGACGATGGACCTACGACGATCAAAATAGATTAAAATACCCAAAGGACAAAAGTCCCCCGAAGATAGTCCTACCTTCGGTATGTTCCTGGTACAATGAGGCCCTGGCATACGTTGATGGCCATTTCGGCAAAAATTATGGCCGGGTAGATAAACAACCGTTGTATCCTGTCAATTATGATCAGGCAAAGAACTGGTTTGGTCAATTTCTCGAAGAGCGATTTAGTGAATTTGGCCCATATGAAGATGCCATCGTCAAAGGTGAAGTTATTTTGAATCACAGTGTATTGACCCCTGCTTTAAACATTGGCCTGATAACGCCGCAGTACGTGTTAGAAAGGGTTATAGAATATGGATCTGAACACAAAATACCTATCAACTCA
>JBFKOL010000239.1:0-6844 GCA_041628815.1 Saprospiraceae bacterium
GAACTCCCTGCGGGTCGGGCAATATCCCACGCTCGGACTCGCGGACGGACCGCACGGCACGACCACCGCCAACAAGGGCGGGACGCGGGCGAGGCAGCTCGGCCGTGCTGCCGTCAGCGGCGCGGCGGCGCCCTGGCGCGTTTCGCGCGTTCCCGATGCCCTGGCCAGAACTAGGCGGTGACGGGCGTCGGAGAGCCCGACGACCAGAGCGGAGGGGATCTAACATGGGTCAGGACGTCTTTGGGCGGGTGAGGGTTCGATTGCTTTATCCAAAAGGAAGCCTGTTACATTGGAGTACGGCAGGCGTATATCTCCCTTTTTTGACCGAAGGACATATAGACCCGGGTCTTCACGGGATTACTTGGCCATTCACCATAACCCATGAAATGGCTCACGGACATGGGGTGACCGGTGAGGACAGTTGTAACTTTTGGGCATTTCTGGCGTGCGTTAACAGTGAAAATACAGTCCATCAATATTCCGGGTATTTCGGTTACTGGCGTTACCTCTGTAGCAACGCCCGCCTGGCTGACCCCAAGCGGTTTCAACTTTATTGGGACAAGTTGCCTGATAGTATTCTTAAAGACATCAGTGAAGTGGTCGCCTACTCAGAACGTTATCCCGATATTCTACCCGTATTGCGCGATCTTATATATGACAACTACCTCAAATCACACGGCATACCCCACGGGTTGAAAAGCTACAACCAAATGATCGTAAGTGTACATGCCTGGAAAGAAACTTTTGGAAGTATTTACCTATCGGAAATAGACCAGTCCGAGCGACCATTCCTCTCCCAGTAATGCGTGAAGTCGGGTGGCAGCTATAACTACGATATTACCCCCAATTCGTAAAGCCATTCCCATGGCAGGTATCTGGTTTGTGATGTCTAAGGATAGCAGAAATTCTAACGCCTCCATGGGAGCATAATGCAGTCCGGTGGTCCATTGATCCGAATTGTCGTACAATCTAGACCATTCAAAGTGCAGTGAAGTCGCCTTGTCGATATGATAGCTGGCCCCTGCCGTTAGCATGTGTGCTGGATCAGCATCAACCGGTGAAAAACCGTAGAGCGAAGTCAAGGAAATGCCCAGATGTACGTGTTGTAACAAAAATTCACCATGCAAGGATGTGGCATGCATCCACCTTGACGGATGCCCGTCGATAACATTCTCGAAAACAGTCCATCCGGCACCCATTACAATGTTATCATTTAGGACAAGGGCATGCGAAAGTGAGCCCCTGTTAAAACCGTACCCTGATATGCCCTCATATCCTAAAGCTACTCGGGTCGTGCTGTAAGTTCCGGTCTTTAAAGTGAGTGAAATGGATGAACTTTTCACTTCGTTCATCAACCTCATCCCCGAGTCAATATTCACCTGCCATCGCTTGTCACCATCAAGGAATTGCACCACAGGTCGACCCTGATCGTGGTACCCAACCAATAGAGACCTGCTACCTGAGGCCATTGTATAGGCACTTAAATTGGATGCTGCGACCTGACATCCAGCCTTATTGAAAACAGAGAAAAGGCCAAGTAAGCCGTGAAATATTAAAACTCTCATTACTACCTTTGCTTGTAAACGTATCTCCAAGATAACAATAAGAATTTGGCCAAATTGCGCTCCAGTCATGTCCGTGATAAAAGACCTATGGCAGGTATATGGTTGAGGGCTGTACTCTTGATCGTCTTAACTGTTGCCTTGTTTTTGTGGCTGTGGCCGTATCTGGCTGGCAGGATGGAAGACCCAAAGTGGGATATCGAACATGATTCCGGCAGCAGAACTTATCTGTATCCTTCTGGAGGAGATTACCAGATTGTGGATCACACCTATTATTCCCTGGGATACGATGAAAAGAGCGAACAAGCAGCCTGGGTAGCCTACGTCCTTAATAGCGACGAATTACGCATTCCCAACGTAGAAAGATACGACTGGTTTGAAGATGATCCGGATGTCTTTCGAGGCAGCGCAACCTATGAGGACTACCGCGGAAGTGGTTATACCAGAGGACACCTGGCACCGGCTGGTGATATGGCATTTAATGAAAAGGCTATGAAAGAGAGTTTCTTCATGAGCAATATTAGTCCTCAGGTCCGTTCCTTCAATGGCGGAATATGGCGCGAACTGGAAGAAACGGTTAGAGATTGGGCCTACAGGCGCAAACGACTTTATGTCATAACAGGCCCCATTCTTGAAAATACAACCCAATTCATGGGGCGAAAAAACAGAATTGCTGTGCCACAATTTTTTTTCAAAACTATTGTTGCTTTAGACTCGGATACACCTGTGGGTATAGGATTTATTATTCCGAATGAAAAATCAACGCTACCTATTCATGATTTTGCCGTCTCAATAGATGATGTAGAGATCAGGACCGGCCTCGACTTTTACGATGACCTCTTTGAAACAGATGAAATCGAAGAAGCTACAGAAGAGGTATTTGAAGTAGGCCTATGGCCGTACAGTGAGAAAAGATTTCGGTTAAGGCTTGAAGAGTGGAATAATAATTAACTTAAAACGAGAACAATAATACTATGACCAAACTTGAAAAATTTCATACCGCTATCAAAGAAGGATATACTTTCAAAGGAGACTCGATCCTCTTGGGTGCTGCCATGCTGGATGGTATCTGTCAGAAAGAATTGTTTGTAAGGATACCGCTTAAAACTCTCAACCGCCATGGGTTGATCGCAGGGGCCACTGGTACGGGAAAGACAAAAACCCTTCAGATCCTGGCAGAACAATTGTCGGCCAATGGTGTCCCTTCCCTGGTAATGGATATCAAAGGTGACCTTAGTGGTATAGCTGTGGCCAGTGGTGGGCACCCAAAAATCGATGAACGGCATGAGAAAATTGGTTTCCCATTTATTCCTTCAGATAGCCCGGTGGAGTTCCTTTCGCTATCTGATGAGAAGGGAGCAAGGCTGCGAGCCACCGTTTCGGAATTCGGCCCGGTACTTCTATCCAAAATTCTCGATCTCAGCGATGTCCAGAGCGGTATAATGGCCGTAGTTTTCAAGTATTGTGATGATCAGGAGTTACCCCTTTTAGACCTCCAGGATCTCAAAAAAGTATTGACTTACATAAGCAATGAAGGCAAAAGCGAGGTAGAAGAAGAATATGGTCGGATATCCACGACTTCGGTTGGAGCTATAGTCAGGAAAATTGTTGCTCTCGAACAGCAAAATGCCGAGATATTTTTTGGTGAACGATCTTTTGATCCGGACGACCTCATGCGCAAAGATGCTGATGGACGGGGAATCATTTCCATATTGAGGCTGACTGATATCCAGGACAGGCCCCAGCTCTTTTCCACCTTCATGCTTCAGCTTCTTGCAGAGGTTTATGCCACTTACCCGGAAGAAGGAGATCCCGAAAAGCCCAAACTGGTCATGTTTATCGATGAAGCACATCTGGTTTTTGAGAATGCGTCGGATGTTCTTCTTGACCAAATAGAGACCATTATAAAACTAATTCGGTCCAAAGGGGTTGGCATATTTTTCATAACACAGAATCCTGCTGACGTCCCGGATGACGTCCTTGGCCAACTGGGCCTAAAGATCCAGCATGCCCTACGTGCTTTCACAGCAAAAGATCGAAAGGCCATCAAACTGGCCGCCCAAAACTACCCGCTATCCGATTTTTACGACGTCGAACAACTCATTACAGAATTGGGCATTGGTGAAGCATTTCTAACCGCACTGAATGAAAAAGGTATTCCTACTCCACTGGTACATGTTTACCTCCGGGCACCACAGTCCAGGATGGATGTATTGACCCAAAGAGAAATCAACGACATCATCAAACAGTCCGATCTGATTGATAAATATGGCGAAGAAATTGATCGTGAAAGTGCCTATGAGATCCTATCCGCCAAGATCGAAGATGCTCAGTCTGATGAACACCGTGAACGCATGGGAGATGGTCGAAGTCGTCGACGTGAAAAGACCCAATTTGAGAAAGTGTTGAACAGTACCACCACTCGACAGATAGGGCGCACGGTTGCTCGCGAACTGACGAGGGGACTGCTGGGTGTTCTGGGCGTGAAAACGACGACCAGGAGGAGGCGGAGAAAGTCGACGTCATGGTTCTAACGGTATGAAGACCCCTGGTTCCAGCGCAAATGTCCGCCGCATTGTGGTATTACATGAAAATGACGATTTAGCCACTGCGTTGACTGATCTTTCCAAAGGGGAGGTCATTGATACACCCAACGGGCCTATTGAATTACGTCAAGACATACCGTCCAAACACAAATTTTTGCTGAGAGACCTGGGTAAAGGTCATCCTATACGGATGTATGGCGTGGTGGTGGCCGAGGCGACATCCTTCCTTAGTAAGGGCGACCTCCTTACTATTGCCAATGCTACTCACAGAGCCGAATCTTATCACATTAAAAAATCTATACCGCAATGGCAGGCTCCGGATGTGTCCTCTTATAAAAAAAGGACATTCCTTGGTTACCACAGGTCGAATGGAAGCGTGGGCACCATGAATTATTGGCTGGTCGTACCCTTAGTCTTTTGTGAAAATCGCAACATCGAGGTGATGAGAATGTCCCTGGAATCCACCCTTGGCTATGGAAAAATGGACCAGGTTTTCGACATTGAGCCCCTCGTCAAGGCATACAAGGACGGAGCGAGTGGGCAGTCCTTGCTGGCCATGAATCTGACAAATGATGGGCGAGGTAGAGGTGAAAAGTTATTCTCCAACGTAGATGGTATCAAATTTCTTACCCACGAAAGCGGGTGTGGAGTAGTGCCGTCGGACGCTGAAGCATTGTGCCGCCTTTTGGCAGGATACATTGCCCACCCCAATGTGGGAGGTGCCACGGTCCTTAGCCTTGGTTGTCAGCATTCTCAAATAGCCATTCTTCGGAGTTATTTGGAAAAACTACAACCCGATGGATCCAAGCCCGTATTTTTCTGTGAACAGCAGAAAAGCGATTCGGAACGAAGTTTTATTAGCGGTGCCATTAAAGAGACCTTTGTAGGATTGAGTGAAATAAACAGCATTCAAAGAGAGCCTGCCGGACTGGACCACCTCGTATTAGGTCTCGAATGCGGCGGCTCTGATGGCTTTTCCGGTATCTCCGCCAATCCGGCGCTTGGAGTTTGCACAGACCTCATAGTAGGACTGGGTGGGACAGCCATTCTCGCTGAATTTCCAGAACTGCATGGAGTCGAACAGACACTGATCAACCGGTGCATTGACCGTAACACCGCCGGGCGATTTTCTCAATTGATGCAGGATTACCAGCGCCGCGCCAAATTGAGTGGTTCGGGATTTAAGGACAATCCTTCACCCGGAAATCGGGCTGACGGATTAATCACAGATGCCATAAAATCTGCAGGTGCTGCCAGGAAGGGCGGTACTTCACCCATTGTTGCTGTACTGGACTATGGTGAAACAGCGACAGTAAAAGGGTTGAACCTGTTGTGCACACCTGGTAACGATGTGGAGTCAACAACAGGCCTCGCCGGAGCTGGGGCGAACGTGATCGTTTTTACCACAGGCCTGGGAACACCGACCGGCAATCCCATCACCCCTACCATCAAAGTATCTACCAATACCTTCCTGGCACAAAAAATGCCCGATATCATCGACCTGGATGCAGGTACCATCATCGAAGGAATTGACGATCTCGAATCCAAAGGAGCCGAACTGCTCGAACTGGTGATCAAGGTTGCAAGTGGACAGATAACACCTCATGCTGTAAGATTGGGACAGGACGACTTCATCCCATGGAAAAGAGGAATATCGCTTTGATCGCCTAATAAATTGCAGGAAACGGGATCAGTTCTTTTTCTGTCCTACCAGCGTAGCGCGGTTTTTGCCACTGTTGAGCCTGGCAATGACATCAGGCTCGCCACATTGGTATTTCGATTCGTAAAGAACCCAGGGCGTATTTTTATGAAAATCACCGGAGAAATAAGTCATTATCTTTTCCAGTGTACAAGCATCCTGGTATCCTGGAATCGCTTGGATTACCTCAGCTTTTTCGTCCATAAAGACAAGGGTAGGGTAGCTCAAACGGCCACTAGTAATTTCAGCTGCAAGTTTATGATATCCCCTGCGGCCCCCTCGGGTAAAGCTATAGACCTTACCATTGTGCTTGATGTCTTCTCTTGTCTCAGCATTGAACTTGATGGGAATGTAATAAGCGTTAATGACTTCCTGTACAATAGGATCTTTGAAGGTGGTCAGGTCCATTTTTTTACACCATCCGCACCAATCCGTATACAAGTCGACAATGAACTTCTTTTCATTTTCAGGTGATGCTGCTTTCATGGCCACTTCCCATTCTACCCACTGAATCGCTTCCTGGGCAGATAAATAGGAAAAACACAGTATCAGGGCAACCGTTCCGGCAAATCGACGCATAACCTTCTTGAAATATGCAACAAAGAAACAATATCAAAACATTTTTTACAAACTGCCCATTTATTAACTACTTACTTTAAGCAAACTTTAACGCCCCCGTTTTTTAGACGCCTGATAAGATTTATATTATTGAATATCAATACATTATCCTCATCCAGGCAGTATTGATCAACGATCGTTCCATACAGAGGTGGTGCTTTGATTCCGGAGCCCAGAATAACCGGTGCCGTCAAAACCTTGGCCTGGTCCCATAAATCGTGCTGGATGAATGATTCCAAAAGTTTCCGTCCCCCCTCCACGATAAGACTATAGATGCCCTTTTCCAAGAGCCTGGTCATAAAAAGGTCGAGGTCATAGGTATTATCAAGAATGATCAGTTCCTTGCCATTGGAAACACTTCTCTTGTCCTCTCCGGTGGTCACGACCCAGGTAGAATAGCTGTCTGTCATTATCCTGGC
>JBFKOL010000240.1:0-6842 GCA_041628815.1 Saprospiraceae bacterium
CCGTAAAGTTTCCCTGCTCGTAAAAAGTGATGCTTCCATCTTCCAATTCTTCGAGGAGTTCCAGTTTGTATTCATCCCCTTTCCTTCTAAAATAGTCGATGGCATCTTTCTTTGACACTTCATGTCTTGTATAGCTATTCTTTTGCCTTGCTAACTCTAACATTTTCTCTTCAATCTTGGCAAACTCATCAGAAGACAGTACCGTGTCACCTGTATCAATATCGTAGTAAAAGCCATTTTCTATGGGTGGTCCGATTCCAAACTTGGTGCCGGGGTAAAGAGCTTCTATCGCTTCGGCCATCAAGTGAGCGGAGGAATGCCAGAACGTGGCTTTGCCTTCTTTATCGTTCCATGTGTACAATCGAAGCAATGCATCTTCATGGATGGGTCTTGTTGCATCACAAACGCTTCCATTGATGCTGGCCGATAAAACATTCCTGGCGAGGCCTTCGCTGATTGTACGAGCTATCTCGAGAGCTGAGATCCCTTCTTTGTAACTGCGTTGTGTTCCATCAGGGAAGGTAATCTTGATCATTTCCATTCCATTTAAAAAAGAAAGGCCAAAGATAGCAGGTCATTGATCAATGTGCTCTACCATGCATTATAATTTAATCCCGTTGAATTTTTGGCCAGAGGGCCGGGACATCCATCATTCTTTTTGCATAGGAGGGCCTGCTTTGCAACATCCTTGTGTCCTTCATGGGTATACTGATAAAAACGAACAGCAGGTGTATAGAGATTGGTCCCACTATTGTCCACCAGTAGGATGGATTGGCGCCTATTGCCAGCAAATACAATCCCCACCAGACCAATATCTCACCAAGATAATTGGGATGACGCATGTACGCCCAAACGCCCTTGTCCAGTAATGCCTTCCCAGATGTACCCGCCTGGCGAAAATCGTACAGTTGCTGATCGGCAATGTGTTCAAGTGTTATCCCTACAGCCATCAGAAAAATTCCCGCGAGATCGATCCATCCTAAACCTTTGATAGGATCTGTGAATATGGCAATCATTCCTACACATCCGGCGTACACCAATATTGTTGGCAACATGTGAATACCGCTAAAACTCACCCACCAATAACTCTTTTTGTGCTGTTTGGCAAGGTCATCGTAACGCCAGTCCTGGTGTGAAAGCCCGGGCCATGTGCGCAAAAAGTTATAGGTCAGGCGAAGACCATAGATAAAGACAAGCCCCAACGTAATCTCAGCTCTAATACCCTCTTGTTCTCCGGCCCGGCACAATAGGTACAGGCCGGCTGCTATGACCATGGGTTGTACACTCCAGTAAGGGTCGTAATAGCTGGAATTTCCTGAAGACCGACTGAATCCAAAAATTACGAGGGTGGCAGCTAAATCTGCCACAAGAATTTTCCATGCAAGGTGCCACTGCGGAAGTAGAGTAAAAACGATTACCGCAACAGCCAGCGCCGCCAGGTAGGCAAACAACAGCCAGACCATACCGTTCAACTTTTGCCTACCGATCAAAGATTAACGTTTTTTACTGAACAAATTTTTTAAAAGCTTGAATCCAAATCCAGCTGCTTCATCTGCAATGCTTCCGTCACCATCTCTATCGAGGAGTGAAGTGATGAGGCTCGGATTCTGCACCCTCGTATTGGATTGTGCCGCAGCTCCAGCCAATAACCCGCCAAGATCGGTAGGACTCATGCCCGTACTTCTTTTTTGTTTTCCCAACATGCCGAGTACGATGGGTGCAAGTTTTACCAAAAGACTGGATGACTGGCCCTGGTTTAGTCCACTCATTTGCGAAAGAGCATCTACGGCACCGCCTTGCTTTTCACCAAGCAGGTGACCGAGAATGCCCGCTCCATTGGCTGCCTTAGTCTGATTGATTTTTGAGGTTCCGTTGATGTATCCGGTGAGATCATCGAAAATGCTTCCGTCGTGATCCCTATCCAGGGCCGCTCCAAGTGCAGTGGCACCGTCGGTGTTTTTGGCATTTTTAGCCAATGCATTCATCAGAATTGAGATACCGCTTTCTACAGCTGTGGATGTTTTTTCCGTCTCTGCTCCACCGAGTTGGTTGGTTAGGGCGCCTATCATTTCGCCCGAAATCTGTGACTTCAATAAGTCAAATAAATCTGCCATTGTATTAATCTTTTTTATAAATCAATGAATATCTGAAAAATGGTATGGTGTTTGTCTTTGTACAGTATGTCCCAACCAAACTTGAGCACATGCAGAAGACAGTTAAAACCAATCTTTTTCTTTTCTCATTTCTTATGACGCAAGTTTTGGCCTTAAGTAATGATGCTACCCTGCAATATATTGAGAAATATAAAACCATTGCGATTTCAGAAATGCAAAGAACAGGTATTCCTGCCAGTATCAAACTGGCCCAGGGAATACTCGAGTCCAACAGCGGGCAAAGCACCCTTGCCAGGCAGTCCAACAACCACTTCGGGATTAAATGTGGCGATGACTGGGATGGTGAGGTCGTTTACAGACACGATGACGACTACCACAATGGATTACTGGTGAAAAGTTGTTTTCGATCATACGATGATCCCTATGAATCCTACATTGCCCATTCGGATTTTTTATCCAACCCTTACTCCCGGCGCTACAAATTCCTTTTCAACCTCGAGCAGACCGATTACAGGGCATGGGCACATGGCCTGAAAAAATCCGGATATGCCACAGACCAAAAATATCCCGAAAAATTGATTCGCATCATTGAAAACTATCAGTTGTATCAATTCGATGAGGAAGCCATCTATTACGGACCTCCCACGGATCCACTAGTCTCCATCCCCGTTGATAGGGAGGAAGACGCCAGCCATGAAAAAAGTACTCCGCGACGAAATACCCCAGATACTCGCACGAGCAGAAGAAGTATTCGTTCTTCTATCCATTTGGTGAAGCGCGGTGAAAATATGTCCGAGATAGCATCTCTTCATCGCATGGATCCCCGCACCCTATATTTTCAGAACCGACTCCCATATGGTGCCACACCAGCCGTTGGCGAAACACTTGTTACTGACCGCTATCTTCAATTCAAGAAGAGGCCAAAGATCGAAACCAAAGACAGGTCCAGGTCATCGTTTTTATTCGAGGAGACGATCGTCATATCTTCGGAGTAAAATCCATCTTTATGCGACTAAAATCGGGCCTTATCGGTGTCCTTTGTTTTTTCACTGCGATGTCATTGTCTATTTCACTCCACGGACAGGGTACCGTCTTCGGTCCCAAAGGCGGCGGCGTACTGGGCCTGCAGTCCTGGAACGGATTTGAGCGCGACCCATTGTTGGCCTGGCACGGAGCGATTTATCTCGAAAACTTCCAGGAGGATGCAAAGGGTACCGTCTTCGCAGAACTTGGTTACCACGTAAGGGGGAGCAGCGAAAATGTCTTTTTCTTTACCGGCGGTGGTACGGGATTCAGATCTCGAGAGGATTTCAGGTTTAATAACCTGGCACTCTTACTCGGTGCCAAGAGATATCTCAACACCTCTTCTGCTCCTACTCCCTACTTTAGTTTCGGCGTACGTATGGATTATACGCTATCTACCAACCTGCAGAAATACGAGACCTATGCAGGCTACTTTCCTATAGAGGCTTTTGTCAATAAATTCAATTATGGAGGGTCGGTTTCCTTTGGATATGTTTTTCCATTCAGTGAGTTAGTTGGTGGTTTTATAGAGGCTTCTTTCCATCCGGACTTCTCGAGACAATATGAACAGCCCGGCGGCACTTCGATCATTAGTCCGTTGACCGGACGGTCATTCGTGTTGCGAGAACAACAAATTAGAAACCTGACTTTTGAAATCAGTATTGGGCTAAGATTAATCCACAAAGTAATTTACCTGGACTGACACCTGTCAAGACGAATTCTATAACCTCTGGGCAAGACGTTACCCGCAGATCAGGATTCAGACCCCATGGCAGCACCGATATAGGCTCTGTTCAACCTTGCGATGTTGTCGATTGAGATTCCAACGGGGCAATTGGCTTCACACGCCGCGATATTGGAGCAAAATCCAAATCCTTCTTTATCCATTTGAGCGACCATAGATTGGACACGCCTGGGTTGTTCTACCTGACCCTGTGGCAGGAGACCCAAATGGGAGGCTTTAGCTGCCGTAAAGAGCATGGCCGAGCCATTAGGACAGGCCGCAACACAAGCTCCGCAACCAATGCATGTCGCAGCGTCGAAAGCCGCACCCGCACGATCTTTCTCAATCGGAATGGCATTGCCGTCGGGGGCTTGACCGGTATTGACACTGATGTATCCTCCTGCCTGAATGATCCTGTCGAAAGCTGAGCGATCCACAACGAGGTCCTTAATCACCGGAAAAGCTTTGGCTCTGAAAGGTTCTATATATATAGTGTCCCCATCTTTGAAAACACGCATGTGAAGCTGACACGCGGTGGTCTCTTTCTTGGGCCCATGTGGCTGACCGTTGATCACCATAGAGCAGGTCCCGCAGATACCTTCTCTGCAATCGTGTTCAAATGCAACCGGTTCTTCCTTCTTACTGATTAGGTCTTCATTAAGTACATCGAGCATTTCGAGAAAGGACATGTGTTCGCTGGCCTCTACGGTATAGCTTTTAAAACTTCCCTTATCCTGCCTGTTTTTTTGTCGCCAGATTTTGAGATTGATTATCATGAAGATCAGATTTCAATTTTATGGATCTATTTGTAGCTTCTCGTTTTCAATTCAACATTCTCAAATGTCAATTGTTCCTTATGCAGCTTATGGTTTCCATCATCGGACCATTGCCATGCAGAGACATAGGTGTAGTTTTTGTCATCCCTCAATGCTTCACCTTCTTTTGTCTGGTATTCTTCTCTGAAGTGTCCTCCGCATGATTCATTTCTATCCAGGGCATCTTCCATCATCAGTTCTCCCAATTCCATAAAATCGGCCACGCGCAGTGCTTTTTCCAATTCGGGATTGTAGTCGTCAGGATTGCCGGGTACGAAGACGTCCCTGTAAAACTCTTCTCGAAGTTCACGGATCTTTTCTTTGCCTGTCTTGAGACCTTCTGCATTGCGCGACATTCCGCAATATTCCCATACCAGTTTACCAAGTTCACGGTGGAAACTTTCTACGGATTTGCTACCCCTATTGTTCATAAAGGAATCGATGCGTTTTCTTACATCTTTTTCCACCTCATCGAAGGCTCTTTCCTCTGTAGAAATGGAAGGGGTTCTGATTTCATCGGAAAGAAATTGACCAATGGTATATGGGATGACAAAATAACCATCGGCAAGTCCTTGCATTAGAGCGGATGCTCCAAGCCTGTTTGCTCCATGATCTGAGAAGTTACATTCCCCAAGGGCAAAAAGTCCTGGTACGTTCGTTTCAAGGTTATAATCCACCCAAAGACCTCCCATGGTGTAGTGTACGGCAGGATAGATTTTCATTGGCATCTTGTACGGATTCTCTCCGGTTATCTTTTCGTACATCTCAAACAGGTTGCCGTACTTCTGTTCGATCGCTTTTTCTCCAAGCGAGATGATCTGTTCGGGTGAGGCTTCAATGCCCTTGGAATGAGCCGATGCCTTTCCATATCGCTGTATGGCCGCCGCAAAATCGAGGTAGACAGCGAGCCCCGTTGGCGCAACCCCTTTTCCGTTGTCACATTCAATCTTAGCTGCTCTTGATGCTACGTCTCTCGGTACAAGATTTCCAAAGGCGGGGTAGCGTCTCTCGAGGTAATAGTCCCTGTCGGCTTCGGGAATGTCAAGGCCCGTTTTGCGGCCTTCTCGAATGGCTTTGGCGTCCTCAGGGCTTTTAGGCACCCATACGCGACCATCATTCCTCAACGATTCGGACATTAAGGTGAGCTTTGACTGGTATTCCCCTGATACCGGTATACAGGTAGGGTGTATTTGGGTGAAACAGGGATTGGCCATCAGCGCACCTCGCTTTACTGCCCGCCATGCGGCAGTAACATTACATCCCATGGCATTTGTGGAAAGATAATAGACGTTCCCATATCCACCGGTTGCCAGTACCACACAATGGGCTGCAAACCGCTCAAGCTTGCCCGTCAAGAGATTTCTTGCTATGATGCCGCGGGCTTTTCCGTCAATAAGGACCAGGTCGAGCATTTCGTGCCGGTTGTACATCTGTACAGAACCGGCAGAAATCTGTCTGGACAACGCCTGGTAGGCCCCTATCAGCAATTGCTGTCCAGTCTGGCCGCGCGCATAAAAGGTTCGTGACACCTGCACGCCCCCGAATGACCTGTTGGCCAAAAGCCCTCCATATTCACGGGCAAATGGGACACCTTGCGCAACACACTGATCGATGATGTCAACACTCACTTCCGCAAGACGGTGTACATTGGCCTCCCTTGACCTGTAATCGCCTCCCTTGATTGTATCGTAAAACAACCGGTATATGCTGTCACCGTCATTTTGGTAGTTTTTGGCAGCGTTAATGCCTCCCTGCGCGGCAATACTGTGGGCCCGGCGTGGACTGTCGTGAAAGGTAAAACACTTCACCTTGTAGCCAAGTTCTCCAAGACTCGCCGCCGCAGAAGCCCCTGCAAGACCCGTACCTACGACGATAATTTCTATTCTTCTCTTATTGTTGGGTGCCACAAGATCCATGGTAGAACGGTAGTTGATCCACTTTTCTGCAAGGGCCCCTTTAGGTATTTTAGCATCCATTTTCATAGCCTCATTGATCTGCGTAGCTCGAACATCCAATGCACCTCTGAATATATAAGGGAAACCGAGTACATTGTTTACCTGGTTGGGATAATCGCTCCTGCCGGTCGCCATAATCACATCTTTTCTGGCGCCGGTAGCTTCTTCCCAGCTTATTTCAGGTTCAGGATTTGCCATAGCAAAAACAATC
>JBFKOL010000241.1:0-6801 GCA_041628815.1 Saprospiraceae bacterium
CAAAGGTATATGGCAGGGGAAGACCGTGCCTGGCCAGAACGGCACCGAGTACCAGCATGTCGATGTAGGTCTTGTGTGTCATCACAAAGGCAACAGGATGTCTTCTCATCACTCGTGCCAAAGCTTTTATTTCTTTTGACTTGACGTCAATGGTTTTGTCATAAGCACGGTTCAGAATAAGATCAACACCATGAATCGCGAAAGTGTCAACAAGCGGATTGTGTTCTGTGTATAATTCCTTGAGATAGGACTCCGCCTCATCTCGCACCTCGGCGACAGGCATTCCCTGTTCATCAGCCATAGACTGTACAAGTTGTTCAAAGCGGGGATCTTCTATCAAATGTTTCATCGCATACGCTATCTCCTAAATCGTGCCTTCAAAGATAATCTACTCCCTATTAATAGTATGAATTAGTATTTGTTCCCAACGATTTTTCAATCTACGATGGATTCACAGACGTAATCAGGAATGATACCTGTAGACCGGATCATCATGTCCATATTGTCGCTCCTGGTGTTGCCCGAGAGTACAAGCAGTGTCTTGACACCAAATTTATTTCCGCCCAGAATGTCTGTATGCAAAGTGTCACCTACCATAAGAATTTTATTCCGTTCTATAGGCCCCTCCTTGGTAAGATGTTCATAGGCATACATGAACATTTGTGTGTCTGGTTTGCCAAAATGTATGAATTTCCTGCTGAGGGTAGCTTCGACCAGTTTGGCAATACCCCCGGTGGCAATGGAAACGTCATTCTTGGTAGTGGGGTAAATTTGATCGCTGTTGGCCACGATTACCGGTATATTGACGCGGCGAAGTATGTTGAGGACTTTGTTGATATCGCGATTCCAGTCAAATCCCTCGTCATCGAGAAAGACCAAGGCCGATAAATTCGTAAGATCCTCCAGGTCTACCTCGCTGACGGGAATGGTAATCAGGTTTTGTTGAACAATGTGTTCGGCAGCTTTCGACGTCCCGAGATAGGCAACAGTGCCACTGGTAATCTTTTGCAACAAAAAGTTCTTAGCCATCATCCCGGAAGTAATGATCTCTTCGGTGTGAATACCCGAGAGGCCTAAACTTTCAAATGCCTCTCTTTGGTGCTCCGGTCCGCGAGAGGCGTCATTGGTCAGGATCCTGAAAGGAATTCTCGAATCGCGGATCATGGAGATAGTTTCGCCGATATCCGGAAGGAGGCCTCTGTGGTTTTTAATTACACCGTAAGAGTCGAGCAGGATGGCGTCAAAAGATTGAAAAATCTCTTTGAAACGGATTTCTTTCATGTCTTTTCAATTTACAGCTTCAATTCATCTAATAATTTTCCCGGTCTGAACTGATCTACCGAGCGCAGGTATGTGATGAAAGCTTCTGACTGTAATCTGCTGGCATATCTGTTGAGGAAAAAATAATTACCGAAGTGAATGACGTAGTGAAGGATAAAAAACCGGTATACCTCTTTCAAAAACAATATTTCAGTACGGTTAAAAGGGTTGTGTTCGTGGTATACCCGCAAAAATCTTATGAATCTTTCTTCCATCAGGGGATCCACCAGGTAACTGAATGAAGTTTTATCACCGACACTTGAAACGATACGGCTTAAAAAATAAAAGTCCATCATTCTGGAAGTCATGCGAAACCAATCATAGTCCCAGCGGGAATAGAGTTTCAGGTCCTTGGTGACCGAAAAGTTGCCGATGTTCCAATCAACAAATACCGGGATCGGGGTAAGTTCCTTGAGGTTCAACAATCCCAAGTTGGTTTTAAAGGTCTGGCAATGTTCGCGTATCTGGTCGAAATGACGTGCATAGGGTTCAGGACTTATTGGAGCGTTCAAAGTCCGTAAAAGATGGTTGATGTCGGACAACATATCCTTGGATGAGGGAGGCAACGTGTGCCGTACTTCGAAACAAGCACGATGAAATTTGGCAAATTGTTTGGCCAGTTTTTCAATTTGTCCTTCGTCCAGCCGATTAGGCATCCTGTTTAGTGTCCTTATGGGCCGGTAGAAAATCACCCATGCATCAATCGATTCATCGTTGTAGCGATGCACAAAAAGACCGTCTTTGTTTACCAATGCGCGGGACAGGAAATTCTCATAAGGGTAAGGCAAATTATTGGATAAGGCATTGATGATTGTATGGTCTTCCACGAAATGCTCGAATTGTCCGAAATAGGACAACTTGGCTATTACGAAGTGACCTCCCTCGAGGGACACCTTGTATACATGGTTGGTCGAGACTTTCACGCTTATGTCGTGAACAGACTGGATCGAACGACTTGCATCGTAGGCTTTCCACGCATTTTCGACGATGGAAATAAAATCAACGGGTGATCCTATGTGTTCGGTCATGCCATCAAATTCTAAAGGATGATATCCACGATATACGGCGATTTTAAGTCAAAAGTTCTTGTAATTTCATAGCTGCCTGCATATTTCCTTTAATGTCGAGCTTTCCGGACAAAACAGCTGACATGGGATCTAACTTGCCTGTTGCCATTCGCAAGAAATCTTCGTATTTCGTGATAATGGTGCAATCGGCCGCTTCATCTGCAAGGTAGATACTGTTGATCTCGCCTGTCCCATCAATGATGAGGGTCCTGTCCTCGAGTGCAATTTTAAGTTTGTGTCCAATAGGCTGTAAGTTTTGAACCTTTTGACTCATTTGATCGACCAAGCTGTCAACCTCGGCTCCCTTTTCGTTTCTTTCATCTTTTTTGGAAAGGTCATCCCGTGGAACCGTTGGTTTCGAAGAGCCATCATAGCGAACTTCATCGATTACGATCTTGGCAATGATTTCTCTCATGATTTCGCTGGATCCACCACCGATGGTTCCGACCCTTGCGTCTCGGTACATCCTGGCAAGCGGGTATTCTTCCATAAAACCGTATCCTCCGTAAAACTGCAAACATTGGGTAGCTACTTTTTCCGCAAGTTCTGTAGCGAGCAACTTCGCCATACTGCACAATTTCACATCGTATATGCCTTTTGCATACATGTCGCAACAGTGGTAGCTGAATGCTTTGAGGGCCTCTATTTCTGAAGCCATCTGAGCAACACGGTGACGCAGGACCTGAAAACGATCCAGTGTTCTGCCAAATGCCTTCCGTTCCGACATGTATTGAAGAGACAAGGCCAGCGCATGTTCCATGCCCGATACCGCTGCCGGGACAGCGCACAAACGCTCGAGTTGAAGACCATTCATGAGGTAATAGAAACCCCTTCCCTCTTCACCGACAAGATTTTCTGCCGGGACTTTAACATGGTCAAAACTCAGTTCTGCTGTATCGGAGGCATGCCAGCCAAGTTTTTTCAGTTTCCTGGCAGAAACGCCTTGCATTTTTTGTTCGATAACAAGCAGACTCACCCCTGCCGCTCCTGCTGATGGATCCGTTTTCACTACGGTTACGATCAGGTCACCGTAGACCCCGTTGGTAATGAATGTTTTAGAACCATTGACAATGTAGTGATCCCCATTTTTTACAGCCCTTGTCTGAATATTTTGTGCGTCAGATCCTGCTCCAGGCTCGCTAATGCCAATGGATGATATAAGTGATCCATCAATGATTCCAGGGAGGTATTTCTGTTTGAGCTCTTCAGAACCGTATTTCAAAATATAGGGTGCCGACATGTATTGGACCACTTGCTGCGTAATTGCGAAGCCACCCGAATTACATCTTCCCAATTCTTCGTTGAAAACCACATCATAATAGAAGTCCAGTTCGAGACCCCCATACTGGGCCGGGTAACTCAAACCGAGGAAACCCATCGCACCCATTTTCTTCCAGATGGACCTGGGCACACGACGTTCTTCCTCCCATTGATCAATGAAGGGTATGGCTTCCTTTTCCAGAAAAGCCCGGAAGCTTTGCCTGAATAATTCGTGTTCTTCGGTGAAATACATAGGGATTAATTTTCTCGACGGACGGATCAAAGTCTCATCCTATTCAACAAATAGATCTTTCATTAAAGTCATTGATGGGTCAACGGCGTAAGAAGAGAAATCTTTTACCCCTTCTGATCTGAGCACTTCTTCATCAATGAAAAAGTTGCCTGTGCATATTTTGCTGTCCTTGCTTAATATTATGCCAGCCGCATCGGCCATGATAGCTGGCAATCTGCTGGCCTTCATCATGGATTCACCTCCCAGGAGGTTATTGACCGCTGCGGTGGCAATGGTGGTTTTGGGCCAAAGCGCATTCGAAGCGATCCCATATCTCTTCAATTCATGAGATTGCCCGAGCACGGACATGCTCATGGCGTATTTGCTCATTGTATAGGCAAGATGGGCACCAAACCATTCTGGTCTTAGATTCAACGGCGGGGACAGGGTGAGAATATGCGGATTGTCTGCCCGCTTAAGATGAGGAATACAAAGTTTGCTCACAAGGAATGTTCCTCGCACATTAATGTCGTGCATGAGGTCATACCTTTTCATACTTGTTTGCTCGATGGTGGTAAGACTGATGGCGCTTGCATTGTTAACCACGAAGTCTATACCACCAAATTTATCGACGCCCTGGTCAATGGCATTTTGGATCATCTCCTCGTGCCTGATATCCACAATTACCGGTATGGCCTTTCCTCCTGCATTGACGATCTCTTCTGCTGTTGTGTATATGGTACCTGGTAGTTTTGGATGTGGCTCAGCAGTTTTGGCAGCGATAATGATGTTGGCTCCTTCGGATGCAAGGGCAAGCGCTATGGCCTTACCGATACCCCTGCTTGCTCCACTGATGAATGCTGTTTTTCCTTTTATTCTCATGATTTACGGGTTAGTTGATCGATAATTGCCTTCATAACTTTTCTCGATTCAGGATCAAACCACGCTGACAGTTTATCCTTCCGGCTGACTTTGTTGCTTCCCATTACCTGACGAATGAGTTGTGCGCGCATATTTTTCTTGGACTGTCGAAGAAGGCGTGATGGGGCCGCGATAAGAGTGCTCATGGTTTGAATGGCCTTAGGGTATAACTCATCCATAGGCACAATATCATCAACTAGGTTAATGGCTTTTGCTTCAGCCGGCGAAAACAATTTAGCCTTTAGGAGACTTTGGTAGGCATGACGACTTCCACACCAAAAAGAAAAGAGTTGATAAATATAGGTCGGTACAACGATACCAACGCCGACTTCATTCAGACCGATAAGATATTTAGGGGAATCTGCCATTAACCTGTAATCGCATGTCAATGCGAGTACGCAACCTCCTGCAGGGCTGTGACCGTTTATGGCGGCTATGACGGGTTTATCAAAACTGACCAATTCTATGATCATTGCATCCCAATCTTCCCAAAACGCCGAAATCTCTTCTTCGTCATAGTTGTATATTTCCTTGATATCCAGACCAACGCTGAAGTATCCATCCGTGTTTCCTGTGAGAATGACACCTCGTATATTGTCTTGTGATTGGGCCCAATCAAAAGCATCCCGCAAGTCCTTGACGAAATTGTGATTGATGGGATTCACTTTTCCTCGATGCAATGTCAATGTCCCAATTCCCTTTTCAATAGACGTTTCTACGTATTTCATAATTCATCTTCCAGGTGAAATATTGTAATAAAGGATTGATGTCGTGAAAGTAATCCAATATCCACAAGGAATACTGGTCTGTTTCCAAAGAATTCATAAGAATGCGCATGGAAAATTGAACAAAATGCCCTGGATGTCAGACACCTATTGGAGGTGCCACATATCGGTAATGGACTTCATAATTTCTTCATCGCTGTAGGTCCTCAATACCCAATCGCGCAACAGGCCCACTTCCACTTTGTCAGGTACGGCACTTTCCAGTTTATGCAAGGCATCTTCAGAATCCATCTGAACTTCAAATGCGTCTTTAACAAGGATTGGAACCATTTTTCGATGTCTGCAAACCTGCCGGAAAACAAATTCATACAATCCCGGATCGTAACTATTTTCGGCGAGTTGAGTGCGGTAACCCATCTTTACCCCAATGCGATATACGTCCTGCCAAATTTTCAGTAAAACAGAAGGCTTGGCTCCCTTCCAATCTACAGCATCATCGTCCACATCGCGTGACCTGGCATGTTCTATACGCTGTCTTACTTCAGTGGTAGGAATAGGCACCACCACAGTGGTGAGCCCGGATTCCATGACTGCGGCGATTGATGCAGGTATATTTTTTGATACCACCTCTATCATGCGATGACCAACAAGGGGCGCCTCGATTAGCAGCAACCCTGATTCGGGAGACGAAACAGACAACCACCGTTCGATAAAATCAAGCAACCATTTTCCGACCATCAGTTTAAAACCTGCATGGACCTCTCCGTCAATCATGGGGAAAAGCCTCAGATTTTCTGGTGTCTCGAACGATTTACGTGCGATATCCCATTGGATTACGGTCACATTTTTACCTTCATTTTCTGCGATCCTATAAAATTCATTCACATACAGGCTCTTTCCTACACCTGGTAACCCACTAATGATGACAATCCTGGACCCTGAAGCAAGCTTTCTGAACAATGGATCAAATGGGTGGTTGCGTGGAATGATTGCCTGCATTTTTAGCGGTTTCTTTTGTTCGTAACAGGTATTACCGTCGAATACTTGCGTACTGACAAGGAAAATCGCGTTTCGACCCGTCCTATATTGGGTACGACAGACAGTTTATTCAAAATGAATTCATTGTATGCTTCCATATCATCGAAAATGGTTTTAAGAACGAAATCAAAAACTCCCGAGATGTGATGGCATTCCAACACTTCGTTCATCGCCGTAATTCTTTCAACAAACTTTTCGAGACCATCCTTGGAATGTTCTTTGATCGAAATATGAATAA
>JBFKOL010000242.1:0-6796 GCA_041628815.1 Saprospiraceae bacterium
CTCACCGAAAACAGCGATGCCAGGCTCAAAACCGGTATCGAAAAAATCTCTTCCGTGCTACCACAATTGCTGTCACTTCATGCCTACACCTATGACTGGAAGGACCGAATAAAGAACAGGGAAAGACAAATAGGTCTGATGGCTCAGGAAGTGCAAGAACAGTTTCCCGAGTTGGTACAGGAAGATGAGAACGGGGTCTTGTCGGTAAGCTATACGCGTCTGGTGCCGCTGCTGATAGAGGGACTCAAGGAGCAAAACGCCCAACTCAAACTACAAGAAACCATGATTTATGAAAACGAAGGGCGCTACGAAGAACTATTTCAAGATTACAGGAGAATCAAGGTGCGATTAACCCGGATCGAGAAACTCATATCGGAGGTTGATCGTAATTAATTGTACTTATTTCAAGTACCATAATTCACATTTCTCAATAACTCATGAAAAGAAATCTAAGAAAATCTTTCACTGCAACAATCGCTTTCTTGATTTTTTCATCCCTTGGGCTCTCCGGTCAGATTCCATTGGCCGAAATCGAGGGCCACATAAAAGTAAGGGGACTTATGGATGTCCAGGATTCATCCTTGAGGGGTAATCTTTCGATCGGAACTTCAGCTGGATCATTATTGAGCTTGGGTGCGTTTAATAATACTTTTGTCGGAATTCATGCTGGTCAGAATAATATCGGAGGAGATGAGAATACCTTTGTTGGCTATCTTGCAGGTAGAAAGAATATTGATTCAGACAATAATTCGTTTTTCGGAACCCACGCTGGTCGTCAAAATACAAATGGATGGAACAATACATTTTTGGGACACAGTAGTGGATACAATAATACGTTAGGTGAAGAGAATGTATTCACAGGATACAATGCGGGAAAAGGTAATATACGCGGCGGTTACAATTCCATGTATGGATCAGAATCTGGTCTTAATTCTCATTATGGGTCGTACAATACATTTATCGGTGCCTATTCAGGGTTAGATGATTCCGTGACGAACGATTCTCTTGACCGCTCGATGGCTTTCGGGTACAATGCAAAAGTGGCATGTCACAACTGTGCTGTTATCGGCGGGACAGCAGAAGACGCGGTGAAGGTGGGTATCGGGACCATCTCACCGGGCGCCCTGCTACATATAGAGAGTAATGACAATGCTGAAATGGTATTGCGGGATATTGATAATGAGGTCAGTATTATTATGCAAACCAGACCACCGATCACCGGATTGAACTGGGTAGTTAAAGCTCAATCTGAACCATTTACAGGAGGCTCTGCCGCTGACGCCAGCATCATTTTCCAATATGCCCAGGACTCGATTTTCCGGCTTCGCGGCAATGGCAATGCAACCCTGGCCGGTACACTCACCGAAAACAGCGATGCCAGGCTCAAAACCCACATCGAGAAAATCCGCTCTGTACTGCCACAACTGCTAACACTCCATGCCTACACCTATGAATGGAAAGATAAGTCAACGAAAGGAGTGAGACAGGTAGGCTTGATGGCGCAGGAAGTTCGTACATATTTTCCCGAGTTGGTACAGGAAGATGAGAACGGCATTCTATCAGTGAGTTATACGCGTTTCGTGCCTATTTTGATCGAAGCCCTTCGCGAGCAAGAGTTAAAGATCAATGCACTGGAAGAAAAGCTGGCATCAAAGGCACAGACTGATGAAAACCCGGGCGACATGATTGATATACTTTTGAAAGACCATCAAGAACTTTCCAGACGGTTTGAGCTTCTGTCGAAAAAGATCGAAACGTTGGACGAAAAAAGTGATTGATCCAGGTCCTTTCATAATCTGCCTCAATATTCAGCGTGCCACTCGAAATATTCTTTCACAATCCTGTCACGTTCATTTTTGACATATTCGATAAACGCCTCGGCAGTAGGTGAAAGTCTCTTGGATTTAAGCCATACAAGATTCCACTTAGTGCGTATGGGCAATCCGCGACAAGGTATGATCTCGACATCTTCGTTCTCCAGTTCATTGCGGAGTCCTATTAAAGGCATGATGGTATAACCCAATCCTGCTATTACGGCTTGCTTCAGAGCCTCATTTGAAGTGAGCTCCATCTTTTTGTATACGGGTATTTTTCTTGAAAGTATATAGGCCTCCATCGACTGCCTGGTGGCCGATCCCGGTTCGCGGTATAGCATCCTTTCTTTTTCGAAAATATTCCTGACAGGACCTTTCCTGAGTCTGTTGATTTTCGAACCTCCAATAAGAAAAAGCTTGTTGTCCAACAGTTCAAGACGATGGATATTCAATTGATCCGGAATGATGGAGACCAACGAAAAGTCAACCTTGTTCTCTTCCAGGCTCTGAATGACGAATCTTTTATTCGTTACGTCCATATTCAGATCAACACCTCTGTGCATTCGCAGAAATTCCGAAAGGAAATAGGGCATGACATACTTCCCCGTAGATGCCACTGATACCCTCAACCTTCCTGACAAGTGGTTCTTAAAAGCCATGGATTTATAGTTGATGGCTTCTATTTCAACCAGAATTTTCTCTGCCGCCTTGGCAATTTCTTTGCCAAAATCTGTGACATATAAACGCCTTCCTACCACTTCAGTCAAAGGAATTGAAAATTGTTCCTGGAATTTTTTGAGTTGAATTGATACGGCAGGTTGCGTCAAGTATAACTCTTTTGCAGCACGTGTAATGCTCTGATGCTCAGTAACTTTTAGAAATACCAACAACTGATGAAGCGTGTAATCCATAAATAAAGTTTATGATTAATATTTAAAATATAAAACTAAGTTAATGAATAAAAGATGCAACTTTGTTCAAAATTATCGAAATGATTGTTAAACAATTACGTAGACAAAAAGAAGGAGGTTCATCTCTAAGGGTTGTAGAAGATAACCAGGTGGAGAGTGTGAAAAAAGTTGAAATGGTTGTACACAGATCACAATCGCGTGTTGGAGCTAAAATCCACAACCTGCGAACATTGGCGTCTTACTTGGGAATCATAGCTCTTACCCTTTGGGCGATTCTGTCAATTCAATCTTTTCCGTCGATTAAATGGCATATTCTGCCGGCATATGTGATGGTCATGAGCCTATTTTTTATTGGGATAAACCAAGATCAAGAAATTAATAACTATAAAAATTGAACAAAATGAATGCAACAGCAAGAGCAACTGATGTACTGCAAAAAATCAACATCCTGGAAGGTCATTTTTCGACTTCCGAGGCACTGGATGTTGTGAACCAGTTGATTAATGTAAAGATCAATCACCACAAACTTCAAATTTTATCCTCAAGAATTCATGATGAAACAGCTTCAACAGAATTTCATGAAGGAAGAATAAGGGAATTGGAAGTAGAGAAGAACAACCTGAGGTATTATGTAAACAGGGCCCGATCAGAAGGTAAGTTGGTGCAGATGAATGGCAAAATTGAAATTGCATTGGTTTGAACCATAATTCGTCCAAACAACTTATTCGCAAATTCACAATCAATTGTAAATGACAAAAATAACCATTACACGCGGGGATGGTATCGGTCCGGAAATAATGGATGCTGTACTTTCAATACTTCAAGGAGCCGCTGCCCGGATAGAAATTGAAGAGGTGGCCATGGGCCGAGATGTATACTTACAAGGTGAAACGAGCGGTATTTCAGATAAAGCGTGGGAAAGTATTCGCACAAACAAAGTACTGTTGAAATCGCCCATCACAACTCCCCAGGGTGGAGGATACAAGAGTCTGAATGTCACACTCCGCAAATCCTTGGGATTGTTTGCCAATGTGAGACCATGCATCAGTTACCATCCTTTCATCGCGACCAAACATCCTGGTATGGATGTCGTAATTGTGCGGGAGAACGAAGAAGATCTCTATGCAGGAATTGAGCATCAGCAAACCGATGAAGTAGTGCAATGTCTGAAACTGATAACCCGACCCGGCAGCGAACGAATCATACGGTATGCCTTTGAATATGCAAGGTTCCATAAACGGAAAAAGGTCAGTTGTTTTGTCAAGGACAACATCATGAAGCACACAGATGGGTTGTTTCACAATATATTCAAAGAAATAGCGCAGGAATATCCCGACATAGAATCAGACACATGGATCATTGACATTGCTTCTGCGAGACTTGCTGATACGCCTGAAATATTTGACGTCATTGTGGCGCCCAATTTGTACGGGGATGTCATTTCTGATATTGCAGCCCAGATTTCAGGGTCGGTTGGAATGGCGGGATCCTCCAATATTGGGGATAAGGTGGCAATGTTCGAAGCCATTCACGGTTCTGCGCCCCCTCTGGCTGGAAGAGATGTAGCCAATCCTTCGGGTTTGTTGAATGCAGCCATACTGATGCTCAATCATATCGGCCAACAGGACGTGGCGTTGCGCATCCACAATGCATGGTTGAAGACAATTGAAGATGGTATCCATACAGAAGACATCTATACGGAAGGTACAAGTAAGATGCTCGTGGGGACAAAGGCATTCGCACAAGCTGTTATCGATCGGCTGGATCAGTATCCTTATAAGTTGAGAGCGCCCCGAATCCAAACTGAGGGAAGCTTAAAGATGCCAGTGTACCGCAGAAGAAAAGAAAGCCGAAAATCACTGAAGGGAGTTGACATTTTTGTTGATTGGAAAGGTAAAGAGGTGCCGCAGCTCGCACAGGCACTTCAACGGCTCAATAATGGGATAGAACTGACCATGATCACCAATCGTGGAGTTCAGGTTTGGCCTCGCGGATTTCAGGAGACCTTTTGTACAGACCACTGGCGCTGCAGGTTTGAAGCCAGCGGTGATATAGAGGTTCAGAACAACGTTATTCCCGAGTTGATGGTGAAGGCGATCGAAGAAAAGATAGATGTCATAAAATCCGAAAATCTATACGAATTTGATGGCGTTCGCGGGTATTCTCGCGGCCAGGGACAGTAAAATAGTAGATACTTTTCATAGTGGTTTGATAGTTAGCAATCCTATTCGGATTAGAATTAAAACCAGGGAGACAACGGTCCTTCCTGGTTTTCAATTTAAAAATCATGGTACTTGGGTCAGTTGATGAAAAATATAGAAGATGGACGCAACACTTACTGTGAAATGTTCGTCTTTTTGTAAACTTCAAAGATGCATTATTCTTTCACCGCTTTAATCATCGCGGTCATTGCCCATGTTTCAATTGGTCAGTCATCCCTCAGCACGTCACAATGGCAGCATGACTTACGCTTCCTCCAAAACACCATTCACAAGGACTACACTTTCCTTTTCAAGAAAACAACCGCAGAGGATTTTGACAGGCTGGTAGAAGAGCTGCACGGTGACATTCCCGATATGCAGGATCACGAAATCATCGTTGGTCTGGCAAGGGTTGTGGCGTCCTTCGAATATGGTCATACCTCGATCGGTTTATCCGGATGGTGGGAACGTGAAGCTTTTAACTTTCATCAGATGCCCTACAACATCATTCGCTATGAAGATGGCTTCTTTATTCAGGGCACCAGCGAAGAGTATCCCAATGCTCTTGGCGCCAGGGTTTTAGAAGTCGAAGGTATCCCGGTCGATATCGCGACAGAAAAGGTCAAACCCGCATTTCCCAGCGAGAATGACCAGTTCTTCAAGGCTTATGGTATGAGTTTCCTGGGTACACCTGAAATCCTGCATGCCCAGGGTGTCACCAATACGTTGAAGAATGAAATCACACTGACCCTTGAGAAAGCTGGTGAAACATTCGAGCAGTCCTTTCAGACTATGAATGAAAAGGGCTTTCCGGGTCGCTATGGGCACATCACAGAAGGCAATGGTTGGCTCGATGCACGGGATAACTCCACCGATCCCTTGTATCTCAAAAATTTGGACCGGATTTATTTTTTTGAATACCTGCCAGACCAAAAAACGGTTTATGTAAGGCATTCACAGATACAAGATGATTCCACCGAAACCATTCCCGAATTCTATACCAGGGTGTTTGACTTTATTGCCGAAAACGATGTTGAAAAAATGGTCTTGGATGTACGATTGAACGGAGGGGGAAACAACTATAAAAACAAACCAATCGTGACAGGCGTCATTAAGTCAAAGATCAATGCACCCGGTAAATTCTTTGTGATAACCAGTGGAAAAACCTTTTCGGCTTGCCAAAACCTGGTTAACGAACTGGATAACTATACAGAAGCCATTTTTGTAGGTGAACCCACAGGCGAAAACATCAATTTCTACGGGGACAACAGGAGGGTGGTCTTACCCAATAGCAGGATACCGGTATTCCTCTCCTTTGCCTGGTGGCAGGACAAACCGCAGTGGGAAAACGACGACTGGCTTGCACCCCATATTTACAAGGAAATGACCTTTGCAGATTACGTGGCCAACCGCGATCCGGTACTACAGGCAGCTCTCGAATTTGACCTGGATGATTTTATCCTCGACCCTATGCAGCATTTGACGGACTTGTATATGTCCGGTCAGGTAGATCAGTTGCGCACAGATGCCGCTAAAATCGTGAGTGATCCAGTATATCGTTTTTTTGATTTTGAAGGGGAGTTCAACCGGGTAGGCTACAACCTACTACAAAGCGGGGATGCCCAGACGGCAGTCTTTGTCTTTGAAATGGTTGCCGGTTTTTTTCCCGATTCGGCCAATGCATGGGACAGCCTCGCCGAAGGTCACTGGAAAAATGGCAATACGGAGCGTGCCATCGAATTGTACAACAAAGCCATCGCCATGGACCCGGATGGCCCGGTGGGTGCCAATGCCCGGGAAATGTTGAAAAAAATTACTGAAAAATAAGTTTTTCACGTTCCGCCAAAATGGTCCTGACATCGGATCGTAA
>JBFKOL010000243.1:0-6780 GCA_041628815.1 Saprospiraceae bacterium
CCGTAATAGGGCATGATCTGTGCAGTTCCGGCATCCAAAGCGGCGCGGAAAGGTGCCAGGTGGTAGTCGAATCTGTCACCGGGATAAACCTGGTCTTGCCCATACTCAAAGTGCGCATCTTCACCATCGGCCTGGGGTCCGCCTCCCGGGAAGTGTTTGGTCATACAGGCCACACTTTGGTGTCCCAGGTTGTCTCCCTGGAAGCCACGTATATAGGCATTGGCAAGCTTTGCCGTTAGCGAGGCATCTTCGCTGAAAGATCCGCTGATACGGGCCCATCGCGGCTCGGTGGCAAGATCGATTTGGGGATGTAGCGCCACGCGGATACCTACCGCCGTATATTCCTGGCGAGCGACATCTGCAAATTGTTCCACCACGGAGCTGTCACCTATGGCTCCAAAACCGAGTGGTGACGGCCAGCCCGAGAAAAAAGGTGTGGGTATGCCCGCACCGATGTTGTCCGTGGTGCCGTGCCTGGGATCGGAAGCTATGGTTAACGGGATACCGAGGCGGGTGCGTTCAGCCATCTTTTGCACGGCGTTGTGCCATGTGAGGAGTGTCGTCGGATCCGGCGGGGCCTGGAAGATGTTGAAATGGTTCATCTTCTTTTTTGCTATCATGGTTGAATTGGCTGAAAACATCAATGACATCGGATCCCTCCATGTCGGGGCCTCATGAAGTCCGCCATCGATGCCGATACCGATCATGGTGATGAACTGGAGGCCTGCCTTTTCCTGCAGGTTCATCTGTGAGAGCAGGTCCTCCACCCTGTCATCAACCGGTCTCCTGGCGTCCTCGTAGACATCGAGTCGGCCATTCTTGTTTAAATCCCTGAAGCTGTGGTTGTCGACCGTCAGGACCGGCGCTTCGGGTCCGAGCAGTGCCAAATTGGCCTTCGAGGTACGGTTCCATTTGATGCTGAAGATGATGTACACGACGACCAGTGCCAGTAAAATGAAACCGATGATATAGGCTATTACGCGCAAGAATTTTTTCATGAAATTTAGATTGAACAGGTATCGATAACTACTTAGAAATCAATAGGTAACAAAGAACAGCTATAAGTTTATTTTTAACATGTAAATTATGGCTATCAGACTCTGGGACTATTGAAAATGAAATGGAACATTGCCACAGATTGCTTCTGTAAAATTACGAAATCGTGAAGTTTATTAAAATCCAGCAGTCATAGTCCATTGGCCCCTTTTCTGGCAAAGCGGTAACCGATTTTTACGCTTCCCCAGGGAATGGCATTGCTGTCGTTTCCACCCACTTCTGTTGCACCCCAAAATGCAACCTCCAAGGCAAGGTTAAATCCTCCCGGAGTCATAAACTGGACACCCACCGGCAAATAAAAGATGGCCACTTGATCGGTGTCAAAAATTTCCACGTTCACATAGCCCAACTGTGCGCCTATATAGGGTGACCATCGCAAGCCAGGGTCCTCCTCCAACCAGTGGTACTTGAATCCTGCGTCCACTCCGGCAAATCCTTCCCCCAGGGTTATGACACCCATGTCGAGGTTCCACTGGGGTGACAGAAAAACGTCCAGGGACAAGCCACCTAGTGCCAGCGGTCCTCCGGCTTGCAATGAAAGTCCGGGTTTGCGTTGTTGGCGGATGTCGGTTTCGAAACTCGATAATCCTTGAGTATTTGCAGGAAAGCACCAGCTTATGATTAGCACAGCAAAACAAACTATGTGGAATCGGCGGACAACCCAACGCCATGTTTGATTGAAAGGATTATTATGAAAATAGACTCTCATACTGTAACGATTGGTACGACAAGTGTAAAATGGGACCAGCTTTAATGAAAAAACCATATTGGTCACCAATCTCAGGATTTAACCAAATAAATAAAACGTCGCTTGTCATCTGGATCCTTTATCCTCGTAATGAGCTCATTGCCATAGATCTGTTTGTAAGAGTCATTGACCTGGTTGATAAGAGTAGCTCGTTTATAACGTCTTGTTTCATTGGACATAATGTCTTCCAATTCAAACAGTTTGTCAATTCCCTCAAGGGAAAAAGATTGTTGCCCACTGTCCAGGAGTTTTTTAATGAGGTTGTGTTCTTTGTTTGCGGGGTCCTTCTGGTATGTTCTTCTATAGAAGGCCGTAAAGATTAAAATCAATAAAAGGGTGCTGCCTCCTATAGCCAAATAACCGTATTTATTATTGGATCGAATGAGATTCAAAGCAAGAACATCGGTTTCGTCGAACAGCTGCTTCAAATCCAGGTCAAGATAAATATCCTGGTCATTGTAGATGGTGACCGAGTCGCCCTTGATGTGATAAAACATTTGGGTCAGAGTGTTGCCGCTGATATCCAGCATGGTCGTGTTGTCAATTTTAACCAGGCCGGACTGTTTATCCAGGATCGTTTGGGGTGTGATGGGGTTGAATGTGAAGCTTTCTCCTTCCATGTACACGGGATTGATATCTGCAATGCTTACATTCAGTTCACCGTTGGCCTTCCATCTTTTGTGCTTCATGTCCAATTTAAAAACATCATCCAGTTTTGTCCTGAGGTCTTGTACCGATTGATCAAGTCTATAGGCGTTAAAGGTGATGATGGAATTTCCAGTCACGAAGGTACTGGCTGCGGTGATGCCGGGTGGTTTCTCCCCTTTGACAGGTACCATATCCCATTTTCCATTTTTCATATCGAATGCAATGAGGTCGGCATGAGATCTCCAATAACCATACCCGCCAAGAGAATAGATTACTCCCTTGTACACAAACTTATAGCTCGCATGGTTGTATCCAAAATGCCTGGACTGTGAAATATTGATTAACGAATTACCATCGAAACGATACACTTCGAAAGTACCATCTGGGCAGAGATAATAAGCATCCTTTATTTTGAAGACTTCGGCTTCCTGTAAGTCAAATCCTTCTCGATTTTTTTGTTCCCGGAGGGATGTTATCTGTTGTTGCAGTGCGGAGAATTCTCCTTCGGTCATATAGGGATTCCGGTCGTGCAACTGGATCTGGCCAAACAGTGTTTGGCTTGGAAGCAACAAGAGTGGGAAAAAAACAAAACCAATCAGACTCTTCATCTTTGTTTCTGGCATCACGTTGAGTAAAAACGGATAGGAATGACTGCCCATAAAATAGGGAATTTTCTATTTGCAAAATGGGTAATTGTGATGTTTAGTCCAGTGCTTTTTGGATTTTCTTTTCGCCGTAGTCGAGTCCAACCGGTTTGTAACTGGTTTACCTGATATCCTTTGATATCATTGATGGCTTATCCTCTATATTTCCACGAAACGTACGGCTTTAGAGTCATTATTTATCTCCGATTAATTTAGGTCAACATGAAAAGTTTAAGGTTTCAGATGCAAAATGCCTTCATAGGAACACTGTTAATTGTATCGTTTGGTTTCACCCTTCGCTGCCAGGAATTCCACCTTGATGTGGAGGGGTCGGCTAAGATACTCGGCAGAATATCACTGGCAGATACCAATGAAAATGTTATAGTTGGAGAGGGCGCAGGAATTTCGATTACTAATGGCACTAGCAATACGATCATAGGATTCAATGCTGCTCAATTAAATACCAATGGTCATTGGAATGTTTTTGCAGGGAGAAATGCAGGTTTATTGAATCTCGATGGTTCTTTTAACGTATTTATAGGAGGAAGTTCAGGGATTTCCAACAGAACAGGAGAGGCCAATGTTTTCTTAGGAAGAGATACTGGATTCAGAAATAATTCCGGTTCAAGAAATGTGTTTGTCGGAGATTTAGCTGGATTTGAAAATAGCGATGCCAGCAACAATGTATTCGTCGGAAGAGAGGCGGGTTATAGGAATAGAGTCGACGGAATAATTGGAATTGGATACTTGGCATTGAGTCAAAATACATTCTCCGATAACACCACTCCATATGGAACAGAAAATACAGCGATTGGAACTTATTCTGGAATGATGAATGATGTGGGGTATCGAAATACTTTTATTGGCTATATGACCGGAAAAGAAAATATTACCGGTTATAATAATGTAGCCTTAGGAGCGCATTCAGGTAAAAACAATTTGGGAAATCACAATACATTTTTAGGTACTAATTCGGGCGTAACATCTACGACAGGAAGTAATAACACAATAATAGGTTCTCAAGCAGATGTTGCAACAGGGGATTTAATAAACGCTACAGCGATTGGAGCAAACGCAATAGTTGGGCAAAGTAATTCTTTGGTTCTCGGAAATAATGCCAATGTAGGTATCGGAGTAATCTCACCTGAAAGTAAATTACACATTGTAGGTGACATCAAAATAGTAGACGGAACGCAAGGCCTAGGGAAAGTACTAACCTCTGATGAAAATGGGGAGGCAAGCTGGCAAAGCAATGATAATTCCAATACCAACGAAAAAATTTCAGAATTGACGATCATAGGTGACTCATTATTATTGACCGAAGGAACTATGACTTGGACGGTAAAAGTAGATAGTAGTAATACCAATGAAATACAATCCCTCACTTCTGTTTTGAATCAGGGCAATGATGGTGGAGGACTTAAGATTTCTAACATTGCTGATCCAATGGCGGATCAGGATGCCGCTACAAAAGCCTATGTTGATGCCTTGTTAAGAGAGATCGATTGGTTGAAGAGCCTATTAGGGGTAGGAGAAATGACCGACACAGAAGGGAACACCTATCCAACAATTCAAATTGGAACACAATTCTGGATGGCTAAAAATCTGAATGTGGGCACCATGATTGATAGCTCGTCGGATCAAATGGACAACGGTACAATACAGAAATATTGTTATCGAGATTTGGATATTAATTGTGATGTATATGGAGGATTATATCAATGGGATGAGATGATGCAATATGTAATAACAGAAGGAGCTCAAGGAATTTGCCCAAGCGGATGGCATATCCCAACCGACTCTGAATGGACAACACTGACGGATTATTTAGGTGGTCTTTCAGTAGCAGGTGGAAAAATGAAAGAGACTGGTTTGGTACATTGGAATAGCCCAAATACGGACGCAACTAATGAAAGTGGATTTACAGGTCTTCCAGGTGGCTATCGCAGCACATTTGGAAGTTTCTTCCAAATCGGTGGAGGAGGTTGGTGGTGGAGTTCAACAGAGCAAGCTGACAATACTCGTGGAGTAGGTAGGAGGCTGGCTGGTAGTGTTGGCGATGCATTCTTAGATAATAGCCTTAAACAAAATGGTTTTTCTGTTCGATGTCTCAAGGATTGACAATAGATGTCTAATTTGTTTTGGTCTATAAACAGTAATGCCAGATTAAAAGATTGGAAACGCAGCTGGCTGAAATCAAAGAACTTCTGATGGCAGAGGTTGAAAATGTCGGTGCAGACAAATAATAGATAATGAAAAAACCCCAATCGCAGAAATTATCAGTCTTCATTGCCTTGATCATGTTTCTGCCTATTGTATCTAATGCTCAAGAAAAGGTTATGATTGAAGGAGCAGTGGTCATAGGACACAATGAAGATCCTACTCCGGCGATAGGGACCATCCGTTTTGATACAGCTACCAATGACTTCCAGGGCTGGAATGGTATGAGATGGGTATCACTGAGCTTAGTATTCCCCACCGGGCTGATAACAGATATTGATGGCAACGTATACAAGACACTCCCCATCGGAAATCAAATATGGATGATCGAAAACTTGAAAACAACCAAATATGCCAATGGAGATCCTATTCCAGATGGCACTGGTGTGGGTGATATCAGTGGAGAGACTGATCCGAAGTACTGGTTTGCCTATGATGATGATCCTAATATTCCTCTTCTAAAAGGCCTGCTGTATACATGGCATGTGGTGAATGATGGAAGAGGACTATGCCCAACCGGTTGGCATGTACCAAATACTACAGAATGGAATGAATTGATTGACTTATTAGGGGGCTTCAATAATCCAGAAGCAGCTGGTAAAATGAAGGAAACAGGAACATTACAGGAGGGAACAGGATTGTGGTTTGAACCCAATGTGGGTGCCACCAATGCCAGTGGATTTTCGGCAAGGCCCGCAGGGTTAAGAGGCACCATGGGCAGCTTTGGAGTAAATACCTCTCAAGCCTATTGGTGGAGTTCAAGATCGGCAAATTCTTCACTGGCCGATGTAATTAATGTTCTTCATAGTGGTGGTCCGGGACCACAAGCTGATGATAAGAAATTTGGTCATAGTGTAAGATGTATTAAGGATTGAGCGCTGAGATTTTAAGTGAAATCTCTGCTAATCAATAAATACTTTTCCATATAATTAATCATGAACCTCGACTCCGCACTACGCCAACTCATCCGTGAGGAGATTCAACAAGCCCTCGATAGAAAGTTACCGGAATAACTTAAAGAATTAATTATTGTCGAGACGTCCGGCTCATTTCCAAGGATGATAATGGTTAATAATTAACTGAATTTATAGGTGTTAAAAGCGAATGGTATTAGCTGTTCCAATTCTCACAACGGTTACTTGTACTAATACCAATAAAGATATAGTCTCGTCATTGGATGTTACTATAAAGAGATTCATAGTTAGGGCATTCTATGCGTGGCAGCCCTCAAGCCGTGCTTGGGGCACCACACATAAAAAGGCCTGACCGTATACGGCCAGGCCTTCCCATCATTCGTGACTCCGGCAGGATTGACTCCCCGATCCCTTGGACTCCGCAGTCAGATATCCAGGCCTGACTTCTGCGAAGTGCAGCCTTTTGTATGCGTGGCAGCCCTCAAGCGATGCTTGGGGCACCACACAATAAAAAAGCCTGACCGTATACGGCCAGGCCTTCCCATCATTC
>JBFKOL010000244.1:0-6741 GCA_041628815.1 Saprospiraceae bacterium
ATCCTGTGCCGCTCAAGTCCATACCCCGGTATCCATTCACATAGCCATTACCATATGTAATAGAGCTTTGATGCTCCATACCTAGGTAGGGAACTTCGACAAGTTTGAAGCCATCTTCATAAAATGGGTAAGGACCAAACCAGTATTCAAAAGCATCGAGCATGGCCGGAACTTCTTTGAATTGTTGTCTTGCCTTTTGTTCGTTTTCCTTAAGAACGTAATAGTCCAGGTCCAATTGACCATTTAGTCCGTTGTAAGTTTCTCCGAAATGAACATAATCCGCTATGTTGATATTTACCCCATAGTTATTGATGGGGTTGGATACTCGCCATACAAAGGTGTCGTAAGTCTCACCGTCTATACGGCTAACAAGCCGGCCATTGGAGACATCCATTAATCCTTTTGGAACGCTGACCGTCATAAGCATGCTGTCAGGCTCGTCGTACATGTGATCTTTGCACGGCCACCAAATGCTGGCACCGATGCCCTGGCAGGAAGTGGCGACAAATGGCTTGCCCTGACTGTCTGTCGACCAGCTTACCCCTCCATCCCAGGGAGCCCTTTTGGCCACATGGGGTATGCCTTCATAATGGACAACAATCGATTCAATGCTTCCCGGCACCTGTGGCTTTTCAAGTTGCACAAAATGAGCCGGACCCTCACTTGTGAAGGAAAGGGTTTTACCATCCTGGGTTATCCTGGTGATTTTGAGGGGTGCCTGGAGATCCACCTGGAGTCTGTTGTGAGATTTCAGGACGCGGTACCTTATGGTGTTGGTGCCACCTATTGATTTCATTTCGGTGTCGACGTCAATATCAAGATGGTAGTAATTCAGATCCCACCATTCTCTTTCCTTGGTTATGGATCCGCGGATCGAGTCGGCCCGGCTAAAGTTCTGGGCAAGAAGACCACTTGAGGAACCCAATGTCAGCACTATAAGATACATCGTCAAATTGCTCATAAACTTCATCTTTCACAACAATTGTTCATAGCCAAATATCGACTATTATTTGCGGCTGCACTGACTCGACATCGATGGAAATTGATCAATTGAGATTAAACCTGGCGGTAATACCCCCTCGGATATTCTTGGTCACATAGCTGTCTTGTCTTTGAGGACGCGTGAAGCTGTAGTCGACAAAAGCTCTCAGTGTAAAATGCTTGTTGATATCGTAGTCGACGGCAGGACTGATTTGTAGGCTATAAGTTCCCCTGGTTGCATCAGGGTCGGCCCCACTATCGAGGTCATAAATGTAGGTTACATCATCGCGCAGTGAAAAATTGAAATTGAGCTCGAGTTTTCTTTGAAATGACTCAGCCGGCCCTCTCGGGTCATCTTCCGGCAAAGGATCTGTTTCATCCTGGGTGCTATCCCTGTTTCTCCTGTTTCGAGACCGGCCCCGGTCTCCTGTGAGAAATTTGATATTGATGTCGTCGAATGTCCAACCCATACCTGCCGTATATTCTGTATTGCGTCCTTCGGTTAGTTGGCCGAGACCTGTTGAAAGCTGTAAATTCCTTGATTTCGCATATTCGAAGTTTAAATTGAGATTGCTCTTCGTTTTAATATCGACCCCAATAATGGGTTGAAATCGTTCAGAAATTACCACTTCAGGTACTTCAAAGCGGGCAAAATAATTCGCTGTAGATATATCGGGATCTATGAAATACGGATCTTCGAAATTGTATTGGAGATCTGTAGAAAAGCGACTTACTCCCAGCGTGGAGGTATATCCGTGCGACAGGCTTATACTGGAGAAAATTTCCTGGAACCAAGGTAGTTTGGACAAACCGTTGTACCTCACTTGCCAATTCGGTTTGGGAATATATCCCCTGCCAGCCACATCGCTCTTGAAATCGAGTGAAACCTGTTGAATATCTTTTCCCGTGTAGGCAGAAATGAACGAAGGAATGATCACATCGACATGCTGACGACCGTATCCTTTGGCATATCCCTCGTCTTCGGAATGTCCTGCACCCGGATCATCCGGGTCGTTGGGCAGCAAGGCTGAAACTATTGGTCTGTTGGCTTCAAACCGGTCAAAGATGCCCGTGATGTCCGAATCAAACAAGGTGCCCAGGGCAAAATAGGTAATTTCATAACTACCGATATCGCGCAAAGCCCTTTGTTCAAAATCCGGATCGACAGCCGTGCCTACATTTATGAAATCTTCTGCGTGGTTTTCGGTATATACCTTCTTGAAGTTGATGTCTACATCAAAATCTGACCAGGGTTCCAGTTGAATCCTCGCCTCGTACTCCTGGGTATTGTTTTGAAGGACTTGTTGATTTTGGAATCGAGAGGGTGTTATCCATTCATTGAGTCCTGCGCGATTCAACCAGTTATCTCCATTTTCTATAGAAATGTCAGGCTGGAGTCCGAAGACGAATCCCCATCCAGGGGCGCCACTGGACATACCAAAATATTTAGGAGAGGGCTTGAATCCAGGGACTACCGTTGAAAGTCTTTCGCGGTAGGTAAAACGAAATTCTCTCAGGGCCAGCAATGGGCGTATCAGTGCCCTTTCGAAGCCAGAAGGTTCTCTCTCGCCTCGTGACCGCCTGTTTCCTTGATCATCCTCCGTCTCTTCACCTCTTGCGCCACCTCGGGTCCTGCTGGTAGAACGTGCCCGACTGCTTGATGTCCGTCCCCTGTTGATCTTTCTTAGGTATGGAATCTTGTCGTACAATTTTTCAAATGAAAAAGTAGAATTGAAGGATCGATTCTGGCTGTTCTGTATCACGTTCCATGGACTTTCCACATCGCGGATTTGTGGCTCCAGCAAGGCCTGAAGACTCAGGGAGCCAGCAGTCCAAGTGAATTCCGAATTGTATTGTGCTCGGGCTGTGATCCAGTCGAGACCTGGCAGGTACCTAAAAGGAAGATTGTAATTGATGGACAATCCCTGATTGAAGTTTTTCATCCTTCCAAAGTCCTTGATATTGTTTCTTCGATACTTCGATACGAATCCCGGATCTTCTTCGACAAGATCGTTGTACAACTCTCCGCTCTCATCGACCGGGCTGCCAAAAGGATCTTCCCAATTTCTTTCCGCAGCTGACGGGGCGACACCCACCTGGCGCAATTCATCGATGGCAGCAAGTGCTGTCGCATCGTAGTTGATCTTCAGTGACTTGGTGAGGTCCCATTGGACTGAATAGTTCCTCGTCCAATCAAAACGCTGGTCGTCAAAAGCATATTCAATTCCTTCAATTCGTGGATCGGGAATGCGGTAAAGTCTGCGGTTCTTATACCGGCGCATCTGGTTGCTGAAAGTAAATCCGTTGGGGATGGGGTTAAAATTGAACTCCCTTACAAAGCGCAGGGCATCGCCTTCCAGATTTTTGAAGGGTTGGATCCCTTCTGCCCGACGTTGATAGACATAGGTCAGGTCGCCACGCTGGTCATCCGTTATTTCATCTTTCAGAATTTCGTCGCTGTGCCTTGTTCGCGTAAATGAATAACTCGCACTGAGATTTTCAATATCCCATGGCTTGGGAGAGCCGGTACCACCACCTGTTCTTTCTTTCCTGACATTGGTAAAGTTGAAGGTACGAATGGAAGTCTGGTCCTTGCTGCGGTCCTTAATATCTTCTATTTCTTCGGGAGTAAGGTTGGGATTAGAGAGGAGCTCATCAACGGTGAGGTCCAATTCGTAAGGATCGTATTTAGGTTTGATGGTTGACTTGGCGTACTGAAAATAAAATGGCACGCGCAGTCCCCAATTCCGGGGGAAAAATTTACCCAGCTCGAGGTTGGTGGCTATATCGTACTCCACCAATTGGTCCAGTCGGCGCTCCTGCAATTGCTGATCGATCTGGCCCCATCCGACGCTGTTGTAGTTACCGCTCATGGTGATGTTTCCAAAATCTGCCAGTTGCATATCGACCCTTCCTATTGCAGCTACCCCGCCTCTGTTGCTAAGGCCCTGGAGGCGCAATTCATTTACCCATACTTCAGCACAAATGGTTTCTCCTTCACCGGAATTGTTTCGTACACCTATGATCATACCCTTTATATAACCCAAACTCGGGTTCCCCTTGATTTTTACCCTGGCATCTGGTTTGTCTGGATCGCCACCCTGGAGGACATAAATGTCGGTTTTGGAGACATCGGAAGCATTTCTTTCTTTTTTGACATCGGTAAACAGTGTAAGCGGAAAATCAAATTTGTTTTCCGGGCGCCAGACTTCATCGGAATATTCCTGCAAGTTTGTTGTCTTATCGATGGTCTTGATTCGTACACTGTCAGAAAGGGTCAACGGAACCTCGTATTCGTAGTAGTTGTTATTGAAGTCTTTGCCAAACCGTATGAATGCTGATATATCACCGTCTTCGAGAAGGTCTTGTTTTGCTTCCGCATGGACAAACATCTGTATGCGCTCGAAAAGACGTATGTCCAGTTGGGTGAGTTTATAGATCATGGCCTCACAAGAGTCGGGAAGGCCACAAATCCTGAGATTGATGGCATTTTCGTCCTGCAGGATATTGGAAAATGTGGAAAAAAGGCGCTCTTGCTTAATGCCTTTAGGCAATACGTAATTGAAGGGTTCCTTGCTGGCATTTTCCTGAATACCTACTTCGTCTGCAACAAAATCAATACTGCCAATGGGTGCATCACCAAGACAAGCAGGATCTAATGGCAGCCGCCGCCACTGGTTCCTGATCAGTTCAAACTCGGCAAGACGGAACGTTTTCGGTGTTTCAAATCCCTCCATATACATCCTGACGAATTGAATGGATCGGAATCCTTGGATACCATTGACCGGTGAGCCCTCGGCAATGGGAATTCTGAATCGATACCATTTTTCTTCCTGGTTGGTAGTCGGATTTCTGATGACCCGTTCGTCGGTGATATAGTCGGTAGGTGAACGTCTGATTTCGCCACCATCATTGACAATAGGGAGGATGTACTCGTAATAAGCCTCACTCTGGTCCAGCGACCGGTTTCCGTTGAGGTCTTCCGTATCGGGATAGGGATTGCCAAGGCCGATGCGCTGCTGCTCCTGGGATACATTATTTTGCGGGTGGTTAAAGCGTCTGAATCTTTCCAGCAGGTTGGTTTCGTCCTGGAAGGCATCATTGTCAAGATACGAAAGAAAGTTGTCATTGGCGGGGTCTTCGTTGACGTCCGTGAATCCGCCAAGCGTGGCTATCGACTGTAAATAGTCCTGAAATTGTACGCGTTCTTCCTGATCTGTAAGACCGTCGAAACCCTGATCCTGGATTTCCGTATTGGTGCGGTCAAAGCCATTCACGTTGGGAATGGAAAGGGGTACATTTCCCCAAACTGTTGGCTGTACAGGGATCGTCTCACCGGGTATCGGAATCGAATTTTCATAAAATTGCAGGTTGTCTTTAAGGACATCCTCGGATACACTACCCAGGTTAAAGATGATCCTTCCGTTTTCACGTGGGAGATGAGCACCGTCGCGTCTTTCCATATATGGATTGAGCATCCAAAACTCGATGTATTCGTAATTGGCCGCTTCGAAGTCATTGTTGTTATCGAGGTAGCGCATGATACCGCCCCATCGGGATCGGGGTTCTTTAAGTTTGAGACGTTGCGTCTGATTGTCAATTTCTACCCCGGCAGAATATGGTGTGCCTTCCGGTAGGTCAAAGTTGTAAGGCCCTCTTTCAGATGGATAATAGCTAAGGTCGAAAGTCAACAGGTCCGGTATCTGGCTGATCTCAACCTGGCGATCAAATAACTCTGTCTGGTCGATCAGCCTGGTATAGGGGTCACCCTGGTCTTCCGAATTCCTTACGCGGCGGTCGTTTACTACGTACCAATTCAACAATGCCCTGTTCACGCCGTAATTCAGATCGTTGGCGAGTTGGGATTCGCGGTACCTCGAAGGGGTACTTGCCAGGACCCAGGCGTTGGGCGTCGAACCGAGTGGAATACCGCTACTTGCTCCTTCGAAGTCATCGAGACTGACTACCCCCTTATCTTCCCCTGGCACGTTGATGGCACCTGAGTGCCCCGGCTTTAGAGCCGCTACTTCAGCACTGACCGAAATACTCGACGGCTCGCTGGTACTAAGGAAAGGTAGGCCGTCGACAAGCTTGGTAAGGAAAGGTGCTTCTGTGGTGAAGTTCAGGTCGAGTCCAAACATGCGATTGTTGATGGGATCATCACCCAAATTCACTTTTTGGGTAAAGGGGCGCTCAAAGAGCCGCATATAGGTCCCCCCCAAGATAAAGTTGTCGTTGAAACGGTATTCTCCGCGCAAACCAAACATGGTCTTTTGTTGCAGGCCGAAAAGATTTTGATCTTCGAATGAGACGCGTATCGGAACGCCTTGCTGGACATAGGCTTCATTGAGAATTTTGATCCTGCCTATCCCGTAATCAATATCGTAGTCCACTCCTTCCCGCAGGATTTGGCTTCCGGCTCTCACTGTAACCGAACCTTGAGGGATGTTAAAGGACCCGAGTGATATTTCGGATGAAGTGTTGGACTTAAGCTGGCCTTTCATCACGAAGCGGTTTTTATCCAGCTGTTCCCGGGCACGTGTAATTGTAGTCTCATACAGATCCGGAAAACCATATTTGGCATACAATTCTTCATTGCGCCCGAGCAATTCGAATAAAGAGTTGCCAAAGGGTTCGAGTACCGGGAAAATGATGCTACCGGTACGCGTGTTGACTGTCACCCCGGGCACAAAATCAAAGATACCATCCTGCTGTGGGTCACCAAGTGCGTTGAGCCTGTCGAGGTTGAAGAAGTCGAGG
>JBFKOL010000245.1:0-6731 GCA_041628815.1 Saprospiraceae bacterium
AAAAAGTTCTTTTATTTCTGGGTGCCATCATCGTGATAGCCATTGCCGGCTATTTCGCATTGGGTGGCACCATGACATTCGCTCCGTCGGATGCAACGGGCTCCGTGATCAACGGGGTGGAAAAAGCATCCAAATACAGCAGTGAAACGGCAGCTGCCGACATTGACCTGGAAGGTGAGGAGGTGCAAGAATTACTTCAAAATCATGACTTCCAGGCAATGATACAGGACGCCGATTTTCGCAAACTGATGAAATCAGGTGAATTCAGCAGGTTAGCCCGCGAGGCGGACTTCCTCAAATTCGCTCATTCGGATGAATTCCAGAGGATGGCTCGGGACCCGGTCTTCCAACGCTTCGCCAAATCTGAGACCTATGAAAAAATGGCCAGGAAAGGCGATTTTCACAGGCTAGCACGGAATGAAGATTATCAGCGACTGGCACGTAATGAAGATTACCAGCGACTGGCCAAAAATGGCGACTTCGAAAAATTTGCCAAATCGGAAAAATTTCAAAAGTGGGCCAAGAGCCCGGATTTGCAGATGCTGGCCAAAGACCCCGCATTTCAACGGCTGGCCAAAGATCCTGCCTTTGAAAGGATGGCAAGGGACCCCGGCTTTCAAAAGCTTGCCCGTGACCCAGCCTACCAACGATTAGCACGTGACCCCGACTATCAGCGCATGATGCGGGATGCAGACTATGCAAGACTGGCCGCCAAAGGCGACTATCTAAGGATGGCAGCTCTACCGGCCTTTGAACGATACGCACGCATGGGCGAATTCCACCGCCTGGCACGCAATGCCGACTTTTACAAGCTGGCCATGCACACTTCCTTTTTCAAGACCCTTCAGCATTCTGCTTTTCAAAAGGTCATGGCAAAAGAAGCTGGCTTTCAACGACTCGAAAAACTGGCTATTGGATAAATCCATATCCGATTAAACATACAGGTCACCTCTGTCGCGATGCTTAATATCAATCACTGGCAGAGGTGATTTTTTTGTCTGGTCCCAATGATTCAAGTACCAAAGGCACCACTGCGAACCAATAACCCCGGCATACCAAAAGGTCTATGCCTGCCGGTAACAATTGCCATCCTCCCCGCCAAAACAAATTCAATAAACATCCTTGCGATGCCCCGACTCCCGGCATTTTTTATATGGATGCTTGTTCTTGTTCTGATGATGCCGCAAGAATCGATTGGACAACTCAAGATGATGGAGACGGATGACATGAGGATGATCAGCTATGACTTCGGCCATAATTACATACTGCCGCATGCAGCCAAATGTTTTCACAATACCCTTCGCTTCCACGAACAGCTTTTCGACTACCAGGCCACCGAGAAAGTTACCGTTCTGGTACAGGATTTCGGAGACTACGGCAACGCAGGAGCCACAGCGATACCGTTCAATTTCATCACAATGGGGCTTTCCCCCTTTTCATATACCTTCGAGACCAGCCCGTCGAGTGAACGCGTTTTCTCAATGATGAACCACGAGTTGGTCCATGTAGTAGCTCTCGACGATGCGGCACGATCGGATCGATTCTGGCAGAAGGTCTTTATAGGTAAAGTCAACCCCACCAAAGATCATCCCTTGTCCATGATCTACAGCTATATGACCAGCCCGAGAATGTATTCTCCGCGATGGTACCACGAGGGAATAGCCGCCTACATGGAGACCTGGATGAATGGTGGTATAGGTCTGGCCATGGGCAGCTTCGACGAAATGGTCTTCCGAACACTCGTCCACGAAAATGCCCACATTTACAGCGCCCAGGGTCTTGAATCAGAAGGCGTGACAACGGACTTCCAGGGACGATCCAACTCCTACCTCTATGGCACCCGGTTTATGGGCTACCTCGCCTATACATATAGCCCGGAACAGGTCATCGAATGGGTCAAACGAACCAACGATAGCAAGGCATTTTTTGCCGGTGAATTCAAACGCATATTCGGGATCAGCATTGCCGCTGGATGGGACAACTGGCTGGCATGGGAAAAAGACTGGCAACAAGAAAATATAAACGCCCTATCTGCAAATCCCATCACCCATTCCACTTTGATCAGCCACGAAAAACTGGGATCGGTTTCTTTTGCCCACTACGATGAAAAGAGACAAAAAATTTATGTCGCTGTCAATTACCCTGGCCACTACCCTCACCTCGCCGCCATCGATCTGAATTCCGGTAATGTCGAAAATCTCGCGGATATCAAAGGGCCGGCCCTGTTTTATGTTTCTTCCGTTGCCTACGACGAGGAAGGTGATGCGCTCTTTTATACTACGGACAACAATGCATGGCGCGACTTGATGCTCTATGATCTTGCGACGGGCAAGACCCAAATGCTCCAACGCAATGCGCGTACAGGAGACCTTGCATTCAATGCAACCGATCAGTCGATTTGGGGAATCAAACATCTGAACGGCCTGTCTACCATCGTGGAAATTCCAAAAGACGCCCCGGGACAGCAAGCATATGCCTCCTGGCAACAGATATATACCCTTCCCTATGGTCACGATATATTTGACATTGATATCTCGCCTGACGGCAAACTTCTGAGTGCAGCCGTCAGTGATCTTGCAGGCCACCAGTCTCTACTCCTCTATGATTTAGAAGCACTAAAAGAAGGGGAAGTGTTGATCGACACCATCTTCAATTTTGAAGTGTCCTCTCCCCAAAGTTTCCGGTTTACCAAAGACGGAAAATATCTTATTGGCGCCTCCTATTATTCGGGTGTCAGCAATATTTTCCGGGTGACCATGGCCACTCAAGAAATCCACGCCATGTCCAATGCCATCACGGGATATTTCAGACCGGTGATGATCGATGAAGAACGGCTTTTCGCTTTTGAATATTCAAGTGAGGGATTCAGACCTGTCATAATTCCCAACCATGTGGTAGACCGCGTGTCGTCCATCGATTTTTTAGGGAACAGGGCCGTGGCCAAAGATCCCATTCTGAAAGACTGGACCCTTTCAATGACCGATGCCACACAAATGGACCTGGCGACCGTGAATGCGGTGGAAAAAGAATACCGTCCAGGTAAATGGATGTCCGTCAATTATGCGTATCCCACCATCGTCGGCTACAAGGACCGCGTTGGGCTGGGGTACAAAATGAACATCACGGATCCCATAAATTTCCGCGAGATCAATCTCCATGTAGCCTATACCCCGCTTTCATGGACCAATCGCATTTCTCCATTTCCTGATTCGTCCAGTGTAAACCTGGATACCGACGAGCGGTACCACTTTTCCCTTTCCAGCCGTTTCAACCGGTTTACCTTCAGCGCCGCTTTCAACGAGGCCAGTTTCTACGATCTTTTCGGTCCGAGAATCGCTTCGAGGAAAGGATTTGCAGCAGGCATCGATTATGACCAATCGATCATTTGGGATCCACCCATAACACTCGACCTTAATTTTGGTCTTGAAGGCCATTATGGCCTGGACAGATCACCCGACTTCCAGCAGATTACCACCACCGCTTTTGACCAGAGTCTCTTTCTCAACCTGTACGGTTCGCTGACCTATACCTATTTCAAAAAATCTCTCGGTGCGGTCGAAGAAGAAAAAGGATTTCGCACAAGGGCATTGTTGTCTGTGGCCCAGTCAGAAGGCAACTATTATCCCAACCTCACGGTATCGGCGGACTACGGCTTCCAGTTGCCCATGCGGCATTCGTCTATCTGGCTTCGCGGAGCTGCCGGCAATTCCTTTGAAACCGAATTTACCCCGTTTACGAGGTTTGCCTTTGCTTCTTTTGGCAACAATTACGTGGATCACCAGGATTATAAACGGTACCGTACACCCTACTCCTTCCCGGGAGTCAGTTTCACCGATGGGCCATCCATCATTGCCAAAGAATATTTCAAGGGTCAAATGGAGTGGGTCCTTCCACCATTGAGGTTCAGGAAATTCGGTGGATTCAATTTCTTTGCCAACTGGATGCAGACATCGCTTTTCTCTTCATTCTTGGCCGTCAATGATCCGCAAGGAGGCCATCGTGAATGGGCCAATATAGGGGGGCAAATGGATCTGCGTATGGTTGTTTTTTCACACTTACCGTCTACGCTGTCCTTTGGATATGCTCGAGCATGGGACCTGAACCAAACCCGGTCGTATGGCGAATGGATGATCTCCCTGAAGATTTTAAAATAAAGACGATGGTAAGCTTACTCGTCCATTGGTTAGGAATCATCTACTGTTTTATTGGTAACTTCTTGAGATCTTTGTGAAAACTGTATTCGGGCAATTACAGATATGGAATGGTTGAATGATCTGATCTTGTTGGTGCTGAGCGCAACACCGGGCCTCGCCATCGCCTATTACATCTATCATCAGGATATACACGAACCCGAACCTTTGCACCTCGTATTGATCAGCCTGCTTTTTGGATGCATTGCGGTATTCCTGTCGTGGCCGCTTTCCAGGTTGGTCGGAAATGCCATGGAGTTTAATCTCGAAAGCCCAATGGGTGTCGCCGGAATGGCATTCATCGAAGTGGCACTGATAGAAGAAGGAAGCAAGTTTGTGTTTTTACGCGGGATTTTGTTCAGGAGCAAACACTTCAATGAGCCGTTCGACGGCATCGTTTACGCCGTCATGATCGGTATGGGCTTTGCCATGATGGAAAACATTCTTTATGTATGGCAAGGCCATGAGGATGCTTTGTTGTTGCGCATGTTCACAGCCGTTCCAGCCCACGCTATACTTGGGGTGGTCATGGGATATTTCCTGGGGAAAGTGAGTATGACTGATGAGAACAAAATCTATTTCAGCATCTTGGCGCTCGCCAGCGCTGTAGCGATGCATGGCCTGTATAACTATTTTCTCACCACTTCATTTCTTCCGGGCTTATGGGTAGGGGCTGGTATTTCTTTGGCGATCGGGTATTATTTTTCCTACCGTGCCATGCGCATCCACCAGGATATGTCTCCTTTTAAGGAGGAAAATCCCCGCGGCTAAAAGCGATCTGCACCCTAATGACTATTTTCAAAGGTACACCTGAGCCAGGTCATTGACCTTGAAAACTTTTTGTTGATAATTAAGGTCATGAAATACCTGGTATGGACATTTGCGAAATCAGGGCTCTATCTAAACGGTCGATGGCTCATTTGGTTGGTACTGCTTTTTCAGTTTCCTGCCTATGTACAGGACAGGATGCCTGAGAAAAACACGTTCGCCCTTCCAGAACCTGTCCTGGAAGGCACATTATCGGTTGAAGAGGCCATTTATTCGAGACGGTCTGTAAGGGAGTACAAGGACGAGCCCATTACTTTGCCAGAGGTGGCACAGTTGTTATGGGCGGCCCAGGGAAGAACCAGCAGGCGCGGGTATCGGACCACACCGTCGGCAGGAGCTCTTTATCCGATTGAAATGATCCTGGTGGCAGGTCAGGTCGATTCGTTATCACCGGGTGTATACCGTTATCTTGCCCAATCTCACAGACTCAGACGCATTTTAGACGGAGACCAACGGATAACTGTGTATGGCCTTGCATTGGAGCAGGATCCGATCAAAAAGGCACCGGCGGTGATCATTATTTGTGGTGTTTATGAACGCACCTCCCAAAAGTATGGCAATAGGGCACCTCGTTATGTGCATATCGAAGCGGGACATATCAGTCAGAATATTTACCTGCAATGTGAATCCCTTGGCCTTGGTACGGTGATCATCGGAGCCTTTAAGGATCAGGAACTGCGTCAAGCCCTGAGGCTGGGCAGGAGGGACAGGCCATTGGCAATTATGCCGCTGGGCAGGAGGAAGTAGCAATTCTATGCTTCAACTTTAAATTTTCCCGGTCAGATGAAATCGCTGAATAATACCCAGACTGACCCATTTAGTATAATACCTCGCCCTTTGGAAACTGGGTCCTATCAATGAGCGCATAATCTATCGGAAAAAAAAAGGACCTCATCCGCAGGAAGGGCCCTTTTCAACTCAATCTTTTGTATAGACCTTATACATTCAAATATTTAAAGAAGGTTTCATTTCCCACAGAGACCTTCATGGTGTATTCGCCTTTAATAACATCTTTCATATTAAGCCTTTTCGAGACTATCCACTGATCTTTTAACCTCTTTTGATAAATCAATTCACCACGGTTGTTGAATAACTCAATATTCACGTTTTTTCCCTGCGACAAGAGGTGAAAATCCACCGTCTTATCTTCATTCAACCACACGGTGGGTTTAAAAATGGTTTCTTTATTTTCCAGGACATTGATTTCATTCCCCTTGATCAGGATGTCGTACTTGATCACTTGCATCAGATCATTCAGCCTGAAAGAGTAACGACCGTCATCGAGATTTTCCAAATTGAATTTTTTGTACCCCCCTGCACCGACCAGGAATTCGTCCGTAAAAATCAATCGACCTTGATCATTCATTATTCTGCAAGAAACCGTATGGGCATCCAAAGTCGAAAGGTCCAGTACCACTTTTTTACTGTTGGTAGTCTCTCCATCGAATACAAAGAGCGACCGCTCATCTGCCTGTACATTGATGGCTGTGGCAAAGAATAAGAGCATAAGTAAGGATTGCATAATTGTTTTTTTCATGATGATATCTTTGATTAGTGATACTACTACAAGGAAAAAACTCCAATATTGTTTAACTATTTATTACAATTTATTAAACAAATATTTTGTATAGTACTTCCGCATCTTGATTTTAACATTTCATAGTGATCATTAAGCCCTAGAATTCCGAGACCTCCAGTTTTTTGAGTCTCGTG
>JBFKOL010000246.1:0-6689 GCA_041628815.1 Saprospiraceae bacterium
GTAATAGATATTAATTCCTAATTGATCAACGGACTCTTTCCTCTTAAAATACCCTATACCCCAACATAACGTACACATTGGTTTCGCGATCGTCGAAGGGATCCGGCTCTATTTCACCGTAGGATTGCATTTTACCGAAGTGTACGTTGATCTCCATGAAGAATTTTTCCGTGAAATATTTACCAACACCGAAGTTAAAGAGGGTTCCTTTTCCTGCTTTGACTCCATGATTCACTTTAGCTTGATTGAATCCTCCACCGGCCAGTACGAAAAAAGGAAGATAGTCACTGAAGGCATAAGAAACGGCACCACCGGCATACAAGGCGCGATAAGGCGAGATGGTCGAATTGGACGGTGATAATCTACCCAGTGCATATACCTGTAATCGTGCAGTCGGAACCCAACCTGCACGGGCTTCCAGATTGTAGGCCCGAAAACCGGGATACCTTTTTATCCGGACGAGTTCGTCGACTTCATAGGAAGAGGCATGCGTAGAAAATCCAAGGCCTATACCAAAGCTTAAAAGAGGCCCGGGCTGAAGCGTTTGGGATGAAAGATTTCCTGCAGCTAAATAGGCCAGCAGACCAACAAACCACAACTTTTTCACGCGAAGAAGTTCATATGACATTACTATTGAATCCCATGATTTATATGGGCTTTCAGCAAGGGGTCAAAGTTATTCAATAAATCAAGATTCGATGAAAACAAAAATTAGACTTCGTAAGTACGGTAAAGTTTAATCCAACGATTTAATGACCAGACAAATTTGATTTAGAATCAATAGGCTTACTGGTTTGGGTTAAAATAATTTCGTGATTTAAGGCGAATTGATTAGATTTAAACAAGACTGCACCCAGATTATGAAATTGCTGCCCGGCCAACTTAGTCTCCTTGGACTTGTCGTTAGCTTGTTTATTTCGTTTAGCCTTCCTGCTTCAGCTCCTTCTGGTCTTCGCGTGGAAAGCAATATAGGTCAGTATGCCATGGGCGCCAAGTACGTCATGCGCGCAGGGGCATATCAACTGGCTTTTTATCCCACACACATTGATTTACATTACAAGGAGAATACGTTGGATATGCAGAGTATCCGCATTTCTTTCGTCGGTTCACAAATTGCAAAGCTTGTCCCTGAAGGACAAATGAAAACAAAACTGGGCTATTTTAATGGTCCTGAACCCGAATCCTGGTATGAAAATGTTCCTGCCTACCACAGTTTGAGATACAAAGATCTCTACCCGGGCATTGATCTGGTATTTTACAACAACGGCGAAGGATATGTTGAATTTGACTTCGCCCTATCCCCAGATGCAGACCCGGGACAAATCGCTTTGGAGACGTCAACAGGTAAGGATGTGCGGATTACTGCAGATGGCCATGTGGAGTTGGTAAAAGGACTTATGTTCAAAGCACCCTTGGTATACCAGGATATAAATGGAACGAGGGAAGAGGTGGAAGGAAACTACAAGTTGTCAAAGAATGGAAGGGTAGGCTTCGAGATAGGGGCATACCAAAAGGATCTGCCTTTGATAATCGACCCGGTCATTCTTTATTCGTCTTATTTCGGTGGACCAGGGTCTAAAGAAGATGTTCGGGATATGGCGGTAGATCAAGATGGATCTGTGTACATCACTGGTGTTTCAAAATTCTCTGGTCAGTTTTATGTGGCCAAATTTAAACCAGGAGCTTCGGAATTTGATCTGTTGCAGTGGTTTGGCACCGGCAATTTCGACACGCAACCTCGTCACATTCTCCTGGATGACGATAATAACATAATTGTGGATGTTACTACTCGAGATGCTGGCATGCCGGTAAAGAATGCATTCCAACACGACTTTGGGGGTGTCCATGATATCTTTCTTTTGAAGTTAAAACAGGATGGTGAACTCGTATTTTCTACCTATATCGGTGGAGCAACCGATTTCCCAAATTTTGACGAGCGGAATTTACGGGGCCGAGAATATTCCTCAGGATTAATTGTGGACAAGGACAATAACATTTTTCTGTCCGGGGAAACTGATGGTTCTGGATTCCCAACGACCCCAAATGCCCTCCACCGGGAAAACATCGGCAATTGGGATCTCTTTCTTATGAAGATAAGTCCAAATGGTGGACTCCTCTATTCCTCGTTTTTAGGTGGCTCTGAGAACGACCGGATTGATACAGGAGATAGGGCAGAAGAAGTATTGGCCATCGATTCGTCAGGACTGGTATTTTTTTCGGGATACACGATGAATCCTCTCGACGATTTTCCAGGTTCGGCAGGAGCCCTTGACGATGTTTTCACTGGAAGCAATAAGCACGTTTTGTGCATTTTCAATTCAAATACGTCGAGCTTCGTCTATTCCACCTTTTTACACCAGTTTGAGCCAGATTTTCTCAAGGTGGACAGTGAAGATAGAATTCACCTTGCGGGGCATGGAATGTGGCCTTCTCTGGTAAATCCCATTGCTTCGGAAGGTGGTCAATTTGCCGTGGTCTTAGACCCCTTGCTTAATGTTGTTTTCAGCTCATATATTCCATGTGTAAATTGCGATATAGAGGACATCTATGTGGGGACAGACAATAACATGTATTTTGCTGCTTATGATTTTGATCCAGGATCAATAGTTTCGGACAGTCTACCAGAATTTTCACGATTAAAATTCAATACATACCTTGGGCAGATTGATGTGGATAATGCCGAAATGGTATTTAGCCTTGTTATAGGAGGCAATGATAATGATCGACCTCAAGCCATTGTGGTTTCAGACGATTTATCCACCTTGTATTTGGCCGGAGATACCCGTTCAACCGATTTTTTTACTTCTGATGATGCCTTTACACCCAGCTATCAAGGGGATGGTGATGTCTTTTTGACCCTTCTCGAGTTGGATGTAAAAAAGGCTGATGCCATCTATCTCGATGCCAATCCTAAATTCATCAGCACGGGTTCCCTTGGATTCGGAACAGTGGACAATATCCGTGAGATCACGGACGTCAAGGAACTTATCAATGCCGTACGCCAAGTCAGGGACGCGGTAGCCTGTGATGGGGTCAGTGAAATACTGATCAAGTTTCCGTTTCCTGCTAAAGTGACCATTGCAGAGTGGAAGATCGAAAAGGAATTGGGAACCATAGAAACGCCATGGTCAAACAGCACCCATGAAATCGACGATCAACACTACTTTCTTGCCTTATACAAACCCCCTGATGAATTTCCGGAAGATCAAGACAAATTTCGGAAAGACGGGGTAGAGGCTACTACGATCTCATTTCAGCTTGAGATCGTCACCTCTGGAGGTGACCAGACCTTGGATTTTGACATTGACCTGGTACGACCACCTGTGGTTCTCGTCCATGGTACTTTCGACAATCCTGAAAATTGCTGGAAGACGCCGATTGTACCCGCAGCCAACACCATGGTGCAGACACTCGAATTGGCCGGATTTAAGGTGTTCACAGTTAATTACATCGGTACTAACGGAAAGATAAACGACTTCTTATTTCTGCCAGAAGCCAAAGAGGCTTCCCGATTTAAAAACAATAAGAGGGTTGTCTATGAAAACATGGGTGGGATCGAAGATGCCATCGACTACTTCAGAGACGAACTGAATGTCGCCGCTACGCAGGCAGATGTCATAGGGCACAGCATGGGTGGTGTACTACCCAGGGTCTATGCCTCGCACGATGGATATAAAACCGAATACAAACGGACAGACAACTTTATGGAAGGCGATATCAACCGCCTTATAAGTATTGCGAGCACCCATAGCGGCAGTGAACTCAGCGATTTTCTGGGATTCATTGGCGGTGAAGGACTGTTGTCGGGAATTCCTTTTATCGAGGCCTTTGTCAATGAAGCCATTGTCTTTTCCACTTACTTGTTTGGTGGTATAGGAGATACCGGTGCTGTACAGGATCAGCGTCCAAGCAGTCCGGCGCTTAAACAGATTGGCCAGACTGATGTGCCGAGCCATGCCATCGTGTGTACGGTCGATGACCAGCAGGACCTGCTGGCGAATGCAGGTGAGCCTGCCGAATTTGCCACCTATTACAACTTTCTTCGGGCTCTTACCATAATATTTTATTTCAACAATGCCACGCTTACAGATTTCATCATCAATCTTGCCGACCGCCATAAACGATTGCCGAATGAATTGAAAAATGCCAACCTCAAATCGTCGCCTTTTGATCCTATTGCCATCGAACAAGTCGAGGAATTGCTCAGGCCATCCAATCGAGAAGAGGCTTTGGAAAAATTCAATGTCCCGCTCAATCGTATGTGGTTCGTATGGCACCTGCTGATGGACAATGTAAAAGAAGACTGGTTTACGACCGAAGAAGGCGTCGTGGTTACACAGTATGAAACCACAGAAATCAACTACGGTGACTTTGATGACAATCTGCAGACACAGATCCAGAACGAGGATTGGTCATTGATAAGAGGCGAGGAAGTCGAGCCGTTTCCCAGTGAAACGGCCAGCCCGGATGAAGTGACGGATTTTTTCCGTTACCTGATCTTCAAGAATGCAGCCAACGACTGTGTGGTTCGTTATGAAAGCCAGGCTGCCGGTCTGGCCGAACCCTATATCACGGTGTTTGACAACCACATCCACAGCTATGCGCCCCGTTATCCTGAAATCATCAACCGCTGTGTAATTCTTCTCAAGTCGGGAAATATGTTTTTTGCGGACAGCCTTCCACCCGCCGGAGCGGCGATGCCAATTGAAATCCCTGACCCAACAAAGGTAGATCCCAAAAGTGTCGTTGATGAAAACACCTATACCGGTTGTGAAGCTGCCTGCTGGTCAGGGATGGTGCCGTCCCATGCTTTCACCTATGCAGAAGTGGCCGATGCGCTGAATATGGTCATCCTGGCACGTCCTGTCAATCCGGATGCCACCGAGGTTATAAGGAACAATAATGCCACTAAGCCCATGAACTTAAAGGGAAAAAGCTCAAATTGGGGACCCCAGCGTGCATTCATTGCCCAGGACCAGAGATTCAGTAAGCTGTGGTTTCAATATGAAGAAAACAGGTCAGATGAACGCGACAGCGAAGTGATCAAGTACAATGAGGAAGTCGTCAAATCACTCAATGATCCTGCAGGTATAGCTATTCTGAGACACTTGGAGAAGGCCTATACCTGCGACGGCAACGTCCAGGAATACAAAGTCTATTTTGACTCTGTTGCCATCGATCCTGTTGCCGCCATTTATATCCAGGATGCATCGGGACAGTACTTCAACTGGATCAAGTCGGTGGATGACGGGTGTAAAGACAAGGTAGACTGCTGCCCGCTCAGCATGAATCCTGTTATTCCGCAAAATCTCAAACCCATGCTTGTCCTTGCCAACCCGATGCTGCTTGATGACGAGGGTAGACCTCGTTTCTACACGGCAGACTACGACCTCTTGGCCATGGCGTTTTATGCCAGGTCGCTGGATGGCTTAGAAGATGATCCTTACACGGAAGCTCCATTTGGTGACGAAAAATTCATCCCTCGGTTCACGGCGGCAGATTTTGATTCAGAGAAGGGCTACATCACGCCTGACCAGGATGCTGTGGTCGATATCATCAACAACGAGATACGTTTTGAGACCGGCTATGAAGGTGGCAATGTTACACACCACGGTCCAGAAAACCAGTACTACATAGTTGGTAAACCCAAAAAGGGTTCGCCTTACGTCGATTACCCCATTACAGCTTTTGAGCCCGACTTTTCGCGGTTTGCAAAGACCGGCATAATACGTTCGATCCCGAAAGGACCTCCCGGGTTCAGGGATCGTTACCTCAAACGATATATGGCCAAGATGCGGAGAAAAGGATACAACCTTTATCCCAACCTGGTCGCCAATGGGTGGCAATGGGATTACCCCGAACGATACACCTATGAAAAAGGATGGGATGACCGCGATGTGCCTGGTCTCGATAGTGGTCCTGAGGAGATACCCTTTCCGGACAACTGTGCCTGTATTGAAGAAGGCAATGGACTGCAAGAGATACCTACAGACCTTAGCAGTCAAATCCGTGAAGAAACATCTCTCCTCAATCTTTATCCCAATCCGACAAGCCAGGTATTCAGGGTAACCATGTATAACCCCGTCGACCAGATGATGCACTATGTCGTATTCGACCTGTCCGGCCGACAAATGAGGGAAGCCGACGTTTATCTCACGAAAGGTATAGGCACTTTGACTGTGGATATCGGCGATTTAAATCCCGGGATGTACGTTATCCGGTTGACCGGTGAGAATAGTCGAAGTACTTCCCTGAAGTTTGTAAAGAATTCTACAAAATGAAGTTATGAAACCTCTTCTATTTGCGATTTCAATGGTATTGGTCACGCCTTTTGCAACGGCACAGGTGCCCTATGCTTTCAATTACCAGGGCTTGGCCCGTGACGCCAACGGGGATCCTCTGGCCGAGAAGGAAATTTCGCTCCTGGTCAGTATCATCAGTGGTTTTGCAGAGGGCAATATTGAATTCCAGGAAGAACATGTCGTGATGACCGATGAGTACGGGCTGTTTGCTATACGGGTAGGAGAAGGGACTTACCTGCTTGGTAATCCACGCAACCTGGACTGGGGAAACAATAGCTTCTTTCTTCGCACGGAAATGGATCCCGAAGGAGGTGAAAACTATATCGATATGGGCACCAGCCAGCTCTTTTCGGTCCCTTATGCCCTCTTTGCGGCGGAAGCGGGCAA
>JBFKOL010000247.1:0-6676 GCA_041628815.1 Saprospiraceae bacterium
AATTGCCGGGCATGTTGGAACCCGGCCGTTAAAGATGTAAGCTATTATTTGCACTAAAATTTGAAGATATGAATAACAAGAATGAAGCAAATATTATTACGGTTCTAATTATGCTAATTGTCGGCTTATTGGTTGGATCCATATTATTAATATATGGGTTCATTAAATCGATTTATTTGGGCATAGTTGAAAGAAAGCAAGCGGCTGCAATTGAGCGGCAATTAATTAAAGACGAATTACAAGAACTGCGCGCAAATTGGCGCAAAGGTAAAGTAATCAATATCACTAAATTTCAAGAATTGTTAAGTAAACTATAATCACTATAACCATGAAAAAAACCGTTAAACATTTATCATTATTTGCAGATCTACAGCAATTGAATATAAATGAATTTCGATTTAGATTTTTAGGTCGTCAAATAGCAACAAACGGCGCTGAATTTTTCACTATTGAAAGTGAATTTGAAGACTACAACTATTCAAATGAAGTTGATTATTATAATGACATTGAGATATTGCTTTATTTGAAATATTTTCCTGATTCCTCAATAACTGTAAAAGTAATTAAATAGATCTTAAGATCTTAGAATTACAAACCCGGGTTTAATATCCCGGGTTTTTTTGTGTCTATACTTTTATAGATCCTTTCTAACAGGCTAACGGATCCCGGACCGGGTTAAATACCTATAGCCCTATAATTGATCAATACAAGCTTTGTAAATGGCCGTATATAGCAGATTATTATAATAGCTTATATCAGGCATTTTAAGGTACCTAGAATGAACCAAAATATTATTCTGGTATTCAGGTTCATTTCAATAATTTGGCTTAATCTATGGCCGTTAAAATACTTAATTGTGTTATTACGATAGGCCTAAAAAGCCTGTTTTGTACTATTCAAGGGAATTTTCACAAATATATAGCCAATAAATAGTATGTTTTATTTGTCCTGTTCATTTACGGACGGTCAGCGACCCGGGGTACTTTGGAAACTTTTTTTGTTTACCCATACAACCTCTGCCCCTCCAAACTCTTCTCTCGGAAAATTTTCCGCGTTTTGAATTTTTCCTAGGGTCCTTTCCCAATTTTTTATTCCAAACACTTCCAATGGAAGCCCTGGAAGCTCTTTTTTAGGGTGAAAAGCCCCCCAAATAAGGGTAGTTTTCACCCCCATTTCAGTGACCAATCACCTGTGAATCACCCCCAAATCACCCCCTAAAAACCCCCTGTAGACCCTGGAAACGGAGAGAATGACAACTAGTGTCAATTAATTTTTTATATTTATGACTGATAGATGAGGCGCAAAATCAAGAGACGCCCCTGGGTTCCTTCTCCGCCGCCTAAATCCAGGGATCTCGAGACAGACAAATTTTACGTTTCTCCACCTTGGCGGAAGATCCGAAAAGCAATCCTACGAGACGAACCCGCATGCCGGGTATGCAAGATCTATGATCAGATTCCAAGAGTCGCTACGATCCTGGACCACTTTCGGCCCAGGAGACTCTGGCCAGAGTTGGAGATGGCAGTCAGTAACCTGATGCCGATTTGCGATTATCACCACGCCCAGAAAACGGGGCTGGAGGCGAAGGCGCCTACCAGGGAAAAGTGGGAAAAGATTGTATTACCAAAATATAAAAAGTGCGACCATGGAAACAATGACAACTAGCGGCGGGACGGCAAACGCAACCGGGACCTGGTGGTCACCCTACACCCCCGCCTACTATTATCCTATCTACCAGGATGATGGTTTCAAAGAATGGATGCGCGGATTCCTGGAAGGGAAGTCCAAGTTATCCAGAGACGAAGTGACAATTCTTAAAGAAAAACTCGGAATGGTATGAAGCCTGAAAGCTATTTAACCGAAGAGGGCAAGCGGATCTTTACGATGATTGCCGAATACCTGGAACGCCAGAACCGGGGTGACGCGATCAACACCTTCGAGCTCTCGATGCTGGCCAACAGTTTTGACATGTATGCCAAGGCGGCCAAGATTGTCAAAAAGGACGGGTATCAGCAGATGAACAAGAATGGAGTGCTGTTTGTTTCGCCGAATTACACGGTGATGAAAACAGAGTACACCAACATTCTGAAGCACGCCCCCAAGTTCGGGATCAACCCGGTGGACGTGTCCAAGATCCTTCGAGGAGAACCCAAAAAGCAAGAGGACTTACTTGACGCGGTATTGAAGCGATGAATCTGTATGGATTCGCGGAAGATGTCATCAATGGTAAGTTCCTATCCGGGGAACTGATCCGCCTGGCTGCGGAACGGTTTGTCCGGGACTGGGACAACAAGAAAGACAATGGGTGGTATTTCGACGAGAAAATTGTCGATAAGTTTATTGCCTTCACCCAGATCTGCAACCACTGGAAAGGAGGCAAAGCCGGAACGCCGATCATTCTGGAAGAATGGCAGAAGTTTTACTTCGGAAACATCCTGGGGTGGAAGAAGGAGAACGGACTTCGGCGCTTCCGCACCACCTACCAGCAAATTGCCCGCAAGAACTACAAGTCTACATCAGCGGCGCTGCTCACCCTGTTTCACATTATCGTGGAAGACGAGCCCGGGGCCCAGGCCTACATTGCTGCCAACAAAGAACAGCAGGCCACCATTGTGGTCAACGATGCCGGGCAGATTGCCCTGGGATCCCCGGCCCTGAAGGGGAAGCTCACCCACTACCAGTATAAGAGCAATATTGTCAAGCTCTACTACCCTCCCAACAAATCCAGCATTGCTCCCATCGGCCGCGACTCCCGGACCCAGGATGGATTGGACTGTAGCCTGGCGGTAATAGACGAATATCATGAGGCGCGCTCACAAGATCTCCTAAATATCCTGGAATCTGGCCAGGGGAATAGACCATCGGCCATCACCAATATCATCACGACCAGCGGCCATAATCACGGCGGGGTTTGTTATCAATTTCGGAATGTATGCGCCGATATTTTACGGGGGATCAAGCATGACGACAGCACCTTCGCCATGATCTTCGAGCTCGACCAGGACGACGACTGGCATGACCAATCACTCTGGATCAAAGCCAATCCCCGGATGATCGACGATCCCTTCTTCATGGAAACCTCCCTGCAAAAACGATATCAACAGGCCATCAACGAGGGTGGCCAGAAAGAAACTGACTTTAGGTGCAAACAGTTGAACCAATGGCTGGCGGTAGCAGATGCCTTTGTATCAGATGCCGATTGGCAGAAATGCAACATCAACCAAGTTTCCCTCTCTGACCTGAAGGATAGAGATGTTTGGATCGGACTGGACTTGTCCGCAGGAGTGGACCTTAATGCCGCCGCCATTATTTCTCCCCGGGAGAATGGTATCATCGACGCCTATTTCAAAGTCTGGATGCCAGAAGACAAATCCAAGAATACCTCCGACGGGGTCGACTATCAGAAGTGGATCCAGGACGGACTGATCACCCCGGCCGGGGAAGATGTGATCGACCATACCCGGATTGCCAAAGATCTTATTGCCATAACCGAGACCCTGAAGGTAAGAGCCATAGATTATGATACAAGATTGGCGCATCACGGAGTTATACAAAATATTATGAATAGCGGGTTCGAATCCTGTAGACCAATCTCTCAGGGCTGTAGTACCCTGGGCGAACCCGTGAATGAGTTGGAGCGGTTGATCGTAGGTGGGCTGCTTAATCACGGCGGCAACGAAGTGGCACGATGGTGTTGCAACAACATGACCATGTATGTGGACACGGGCGGCCTTCGAAGACCCTCCAAAACCCGAAGCAACGGAAGAATTGATGCCATGGCGGCCCTGGTCAATGCCATCGCCGGATATATGACCGACCGGGCCACCAAGGAAGAGGAAATACAAATATTTTTCTAATGAAGAAAGGAACACCCTTACAGCATGACAACATCTGCGAAGTAGTAGCAGAAAAATCCCCGGTAACGGGAGAAATCAGCCATTACATCTATTTGAATGGGCAAAAGCTGCCCCATGTGATCGGCACCATTGTACATGACCACGTGGACGATGTGCAGTGGGCCGAGATAAGCTTGTTTGTTAAAATTAGAGCCAGTGAAAACGACGGAAGCACGATATCAAAAGATCCGGGACAGAGCTAAAGAGTTGAGTGAAGTATATAAGAATAAAAACGTAATTATTAGAAAGTTACAGAAAGAGTTTGGGTACTCTCGAGCGACGATCTACCGGGGCCTGGAAAAGTAAAGCCGTCTCATTTTGAGACTACTATCCCGATCTGGGATTGACATTCCCATTTTGGGAGGGGAGCTTTACAATGTATGGCTAGAGACAGTAGGGCCTTATTTCAAAAGGTCTGGAATTACCTCATTTGGGACAGTAGGGCGGTCAACCTGGAAAGCCCTCAGACTCCCCTCAACGATGCTACCCTTGAAACTTTGTGGGGTTACGACCCCGAGGACAAGCCTGTCAACAAAGAAAACTCCCTGAGTATAACGGCCTTTTTGCGGGCCGTAAATCTACGATCCGATACCCAGGCCTCCCTTCCCTTTAACATCATCAATGTTGACCCCAGTGGAGACCGATCCGTCGACCAGGACCATCCCGCCTACCGCCTACTCAACGAAGAATTTAATCCGGTTATGGGAAGTTACGAGGGTCGCAAGACCCTCCAGTCCCATGTAGATACCGCCGGAAATGGATTTGCGGAAATCATCCGCAAGGGAAACGGGGATCCCAAGGAGCTCTGGATCATCGACCCGCTGAAGGTCAAAATGTTTCTCAGCAATGGCAAACTCTGGTATGAGATCGGGGGCGAGTACAGCGCCGATGGCAAGACTATCAAAGAAGGGCGCATGGTCAACTCAGACGACATGTATCATGTCAAGGGCTTTTCGTATGACGGCCTGGTTGGCATCGCCCCAATGGACCTGTGCAAAGACACCCTGGGAATCGCGATTGCCGGGAATGCCTTTGTAAACCGCTTCTGGCGCAACAATGCGACCCCATCGATGGTGGTGTCTGTGGAGCAGCGCCTGGACAAAGAAAAATCTGACGAGCTCAAGGAAAACTGGGAAGAAAGCTATGGCGGGAAGAACCAGGGCAAGTTTGCTATCCTCGGCCAGGGTGCCAAGGTGATCCCGATGACCATGCCCCTGGACCAGGCCCAGTTAGCCGACATTATGAAGCACTCCGTCCTGGAAATCGCCAGGATGATGGGTACCCCGCCGCACCTCCTGTTCGAGATGGAGCGGGAGACCTACACCAACATTGAAAATGCAACCATTGGCTGGGTCCGCGACACGGTCAGGCCCAACAGTATCGAATGGGAGCAAGAGGCCAACCGCAAGCTTTTGCGCCCCATGCAGCGGATCCGACGGACGCATTTCACCGAACATGATCTCACAGGCTTACTCCGGGGCGACTCGGTGGCTATGGCCAATTTTTTCCAGTCACTCCATGCGATCAGCGCCATTAGCGCCAACGAAGTCCGGCAACAATTCAACTGGAATGACATCGGCGAGAAAGGGGATCAGTATGTCATGCAGCAGGGATTTGCTCCAATCGACCAGATCCAGGAGAAGATGCAGGCTGACATCGACAAAGCAAAAATGGAAATCGAAAAACTGAAAGAAAATGAGCAAGACAAGATACGAGACACGGATGATTAATGGCAACGTTGAATGTCGCACCACCGAGAGCGGAGAAGTCTGGATCGAGGGGCGTGGGATTGTCTTCAACGAATGGTCAAGTGACCTGGGCGGATTCACCGAGCGGATTGCGCCTGAAGCCGTGCAAGGGATGGACTGGAGCGATGTGTATTCTTTCATCAACCACGATCCCAATGTCATCATGGGCCGAACCAAATCCGGGACCATGAGCATCGAGGTCCGGGGGGATGGAGTGTACTACAAGGTTAAGCCTCCTAAGTCCGCCAAGCGATACATTGAAAACATTCAACGTGGAGATATTGATGGATCTTCCTTCACCTTCCGCGTAGCCCCGGGCGGAGACTCCTGGGAAGAACGAGATGACGGTTCAGTCACTCGAACCATAACAAAATTCGACAAGATCAAGGAAATGGGAGGAGTTGTCAGCCCGGCCTACCCTCAGACCACTGCTGAAACCGCATTGCGCTCCCTGGAGACGTGGCGTAAAGACCACGAACCCCAGAGGATGGACGATGCAACCAAAATGAAAGGCGATACTCTGAAAATGCGCGAAAAAGACAACATGATTTAAAACTAATAACAAAATGACGATTCGAGAACTAAAAGAAAAGAGGCAAAATATATACGAGCAGCAAAAGGATATATATGCCCAGGCAGCGGCCGAAGATCGTCCAATGAATGAGGATGAGAATCGCCAATACGAAGCCTATGAAAAGGACTATGGCAAGCTGACGCTCCAGATTCAGGAAGCGGAAGCCATAGCGGCAAAGGAAGCCGAGGCGGCCCGACAGGCAGCCCCGGAATTAACCAAGGATCTGAAGAAGAAAATGTCCGAGGATCCCAAGGAGAGAGAAGAGCAGCGCCAGCAGGCATTTGTGAAGTATTTGAGAGGCTGGGATACCCCGGAGGACAGAACTTTACTCAATGCCTTTGAAGGTCGTGTGCAGACCGTAGGAACAGTCACCGAAGGTGGATACCTGGTTCCTGAGGGATACTCCAATCAACTGGAAATTACCCGTGCCCTCTTCGGAGGTATGCGGCAAGCCGCCA
>JBFKOL010000248.1:0-6674 GCA_041628815.1 Saprospiraceae bacterium
GGCCGAGTACCATACGGGCCTCTCTTGCCGAAGGGGTCAGCCCAATGAACACCTGGCACATGGATACAGTTCTGCATTGGCCAGCCCAATTTATGCGACAGGCATTGGGCTTCTCATTCACGCGATTAACAACATCGAGTTGAAAAGAGAACTGGTCGCGGCACCACCGGATTCTGACAACACAGTCGAATTTGAGGACCATATGGACAGCGAACAACAAAACAAGTGGTATAAAAAGATATTCACGTATACGAAGGAATTTTTTGACACCCCGCCGGATACGGATTTTTAATAAATTTTAAAATGATCAGTTATGTCATTGGAATTTGATTTTAAAAAGAAAAGCGGCTCGATTATCAAAGTCGTCGGCGTAGGCGGTGGAGGTGGAAATGCCGTCGCCAACATGTTTCAGTACGGCATCAAAGGAGTCGACTTTGCGGTTTGTAACACGGATCTGCAGGCCTTGGATAACAGTCCTGTAGATATTAAAATTCAACTTGGACCTCATCTTACGGAAGGCCGTGGAGCCGGATCCAAGCCGGAAATTGGCAAAGAAGCTTGTCTTGAATCCATTGATGATGTAAAGAACTTCCTCGATGATGGCACGAAAATGCTCTTTGTCACTGCGGGCATGGGTGGAGGTACAGGCACAGGAGCAACACCTATTGTTGCCAAAGCCGCCAAGGAAATGGGTATTCTGACCGTTGCAATAGTGACACTTCCTTTCAAATTTGAAGGCATGCGGCGTCAGCGCTATGCCCTTGAAGGGTTGGAAGAGCTCAAACAGAATGTAGATGCCTACCTGGTCATTTCCAACGATAGGTTGAGCAAGATACATGGCAACCTCGCTCTTTCGGAAGCTTTTGGCCACGCAGACCACATTTTGACAACTGCGGCCAAAGGCATAGCAGAAATTATTACGGTTCCCGGTTATATCAACGTGGATTTTGAAGATGTGAATACGGTAATGCGAGGCTCGGGAATCGCCATCATGGGCAGTGCCACCTCTGAAGGAGAAGAAAGAGCACGAAGGGCAATTGATGCCGCAATGAATTCTCCCCTATTGGAAGACAATGACATAAGAGGGGCACAACACATTTTGCTCAATATTACAAGTGGCAAAAAGGAGGTCACAATGGACGAAGTCAGCGAAATCACCGACTATGTTCAGGAAGAAGCAGGTTATGGCACCAATATCATCTGGGGCAACTGCCGCGACGAATCTTTGGGAGAAAAGCTGAGTGTAACTCTTATAGCTACAGGATTTAGAGCATCAATTGGTCAGGAGACTAAAATTGAAACGCAAAAGGTAAGGGTCCCTCTTGATGAGAATACCGAATTGTCCGAACGCAATGGAGTAGTCATGGGATATGAAGAAGGTACTGAAGCAGCCACTTTTGATTTTGAAGAAGACGATGTTCGAAAGACAATAGAGGCGCTCAACTACGACAACGCCTACAAATCCGAAGGAGCGGACAACATCGAAAAATCAAAGAAAATACAGGAGGAACACGAAAAATATCGAAAAATGGAAATGGCGCGAAGGTCGTATATGCGAAACAACCTTTCCATGAATCTCGACAATCCAAAGTCGATCAACGAGATGGAAAACGAACCCGCATATAAGCGCCGGAATGTGGCACTTGAAAATGTGAAAGACGTCACTGGCAATGTCAATCTCTCGCGGTTTGAAATTAGCCCGGACGACGAAAATCCTCTCAAGGAAAGTAATAACTCTTTTTTGCACGAAAATGTAGATTGAAGCATTGATATATAAAAAATAATTAATATGTTTATAGAGGATATATAGAGTGTTATATATCTGAAAAAAAATAATCTCTTTGAAGATCCAAATGTTATCTATCCGGGCACAGGCTTCGGGAGATTTGGATAAAAAAACCCGCTCAATCATGCCTCATTGGCAAGGCCTATAAAAAGACGGATTTTATAATAACCAATACTTAGGAAAAGAAGGCCGCGATTGAAAATTGTACTCCCTTGGAAAAGGAGCGCAATGGGTAATATGGACTAATGATGGATTTCGTCTTTTTATTATATTCTTTTCCTTCCCGCAGGGATGCGGGATCTATTTATGAGATTGGTTTATTAAAAGTACTCCCGGTTCTCAGCCGGGAGTTTTTTTATTGAAGCTTTTCAAGAGGATTTGAGTTTAGATTCAGATATCACGGAGTCATCAAACGAATAGCCGCCAAAACCAACTCAAAAGACGTCCAAGAAAATCATGAATAAAGGTGCTGTGAATATAAATTGCCGACAGTTTCGAACTGTAGGCAAGTTAAGGCACTTCTCGCGCTATTCGCCCGGGATGACCTCTTTAGATCTATTTTGTCCAACTTAGTCTTAATCTATAACGAGGTAACGATATTTTCTGCCACAGCGAACATCTATACAGTAACAAGGTCCTTACATGACAAATTAATGGCATACATGAAATAAAAAAAGTTGGTACGGTAATTGGTATATGTATAGCATGGTCATATAAATCAATATGATTATATGTCGACCGGCCCGATACGGATCGGCGCACCAGTTGAAAATTTGAGTATGACTGTTGTTAAAACCAATTTGAGCCGGGTGCTCAGCACCCTGATTATCATTGGGTGGATCGGTGCACGAGCGCTGATTGCCCAGTGTGATCTGAACGATGGAGACACCTTCTCTATACGTTTGCCTCTTGGGTCATGCTCAATTACCAATACAGCACTCGTCGACTCGCTCAAGAAGGACAAGTGTATCAGTGCATTTTCCATATTTCCCGCCGGCCCCTTCACCTTAAATTCTACGAGGCAGATTGAAGTATTTGATAATACCAATACTTCGTTGGCGGAAGTCACGCTACAGATTTTACCCTATGATCTCGATAAGCACCCAACTACGGGAGCAATCACTAATCTTACGGTCAATTCCATAACATATGAATTGAATGCTGGAGAATGTGATTCCGGTATCGACGCATTGCTGGACGCACTGAAAGTACCTACCTCCCCATCGATCAGATCAGATATTCATTTCTATGATGGGCCTGATGAAATTTTTGTCTTTCCGGTGGGGCAGACGGTGAATATATCGCATGTAAAATGCGGAGAACAAACGTACTGGCAAAATATAGAGGTTTTATTCGTGCCGGATTTTCAGACCATTGCCAATGTCAATTTGCAGTTCAACAAGGCGCTTACCGCTTGTCCGACATCCATTGAAGACGTTCTGGCCGGAATTGGTTGGCCTACTGATGACTGCGTCGCTTCGAGGTTAACGATAAGCAACCCTGGGCCATACAGGTACGGCAATAATTACATTGGATACATCTACCTGGACAATTTTCCCATCCTGCAAAATGTTACAATTCAGGTTGCGGGAATATGCAATGTGCAAACATTGGATTTTGGTACCATACCTGCTAATAAATGTTACCTGAACGAAGAAGATATCCTTGACAAATTGGGTCTTTTGGATGACCTCTGCGATCTCTCGAATGTACAAGTCAGTCCGGAAGGGCCTTATGAAGACACCAGTTTTACTTTTTCGGTAATAATTGATGGTGTTACGGTATGTTCGAACAAAACTGCCAAATTCAGGAGGGATCATTCTTCCAACGAACTATCTACCTTATTCTGCAACAACTACCTGAATATATCCCTGAATACAGAATGTGAGGTCCTTCTCAACGCTGAGACCTTGCTCGAAGGTGGCCCTTATTGTTACCTCAACTATATCCTGACAGCACGGGATCAGGCAGGTGGGTTGGTTGACCAGGGGCACGAGTTGTTCATCACCTCTCCTGGATCCTATACAGTGTCAGTATCGAACCCGCGAACGGGAAACACTTGCTGGGGTACCGTGGTCATAGAAGACAAATTTATCCTGGACATTGTCTGTCGGCCGGATACCGTATCGTGTTTTGAAAACAACGATCTGAGACCTGATGATATCCCGGGTTTCGGGCCGGAATTTCCCGACCTCGGAGAATCTGCCACTTGGGAACTCACGGATCTGCCCAACTTCTATCTGGTCCATACGGACAATGATTGTGGGGTGTATTATGCGTTCTATGTAGATGTACTCGACAGGGAATGCGTGGATGTTACGGATGGCAACGGTAATATCCTGCATCAATTCAAATCCGTCTATCACCGATATTGGGAGTTTGAAGACCGTGCGGGAAATGTGGACACCTGCGTACAAAAAATATACGTCACAAGACCTTCGCTCAACGACGTAGTCGTAGATGATTTTACAGCAAATTGCCTGGAAGAGTTCGTTTTGCTGGATGAAAGAGGCCATCCTGCACCGGAAGAAACCGGATATCCCAGAATTGAAGGCACCTTTTACCCCGCCGATATTTGTGGGACTCTCAAAATGACGTACCAGGATACGCGTTTTCCTCTTTGTGGAAAATCGGTAAAGATTGCCCGCGAGTGGATTCTCATTGATTGGTGCAACAATCGCATCGAAGATTATACACAGGTCATCCTGGTGGAAGACACCATCGCTCCGGGATTGATCTATACCCTTGAAGATATATATGTCCCGAATGATCCATTCTTGTGTGGGGTAGAGAATCTCGAACTGCCACCACCTTATTACGAAGATTGTGGTTCTGATGAAGTTCAAATAGAGATCGTCTATGAAGATTACGACTTCTACGGGCAGAAGGAATGGATCACTAATGGACAGGATCTGGTCATACCTTCGCTTAACATGCACGGTGTGGAAGGTGTGTTCAGAGTAGTTTATTTATTGACCGACGAATGTGGTAATACCTCTTCGGATACGCTAAAAGTCCATATTCGGGATACCGAACCACCCATCGCTGTATGCGATGAGTATACGGTTATTTCAATTGGCGGTAATGGCTATTCACAAGTCAGAGCGCTTACCTTTGACGATCTTAGTGTTGATAATTGCGGCATCGTGTCTTATCAGGTGCGAAAGCTTAATGGCAGTTGTTTTGTCGAAGAAGAATTTTCCGATGTGATCAGGTTTTGTTGTGAAGAAGTTGGAGACACTATTCGCGTCGAGTTCAAAGTCACAGATCAAGCAGGCAACTACAATACTTGCATGGTAGTTGTAGATGTCCAGGACAAGTTTCCTCCCCTCATTTATTGTCCTGAAGATGTCGTAATTGACTGCCGCGACGATTCGGATGACTTGTCTTTGACAGGAGAGGCATGGGCCTTGGACAATTGTTCATTCTACGAAATGTCCTACATTGACGTTTTGGATCTGAACGAATGCGGAGAGGGAGTCATCCACAGAACGTGGACGGCGGTCGACCGGGGAAGATTTGAACGAAGTTGTACGCAGGAGATAATCGTCAGGGAGGATGAACCCTTTACCATGACTCCGGATCGATGGCCATCAAATGTATACCTGACCGGTTGCGGGCTTGATTTGAGACCAGAGTCCACTGGAATTCCTGACATCAGTTCTGCCTCGTGTTCTAATGTAGCCTTTTCACACCACGATGCGTACTTCAATACGATAGAAGGTGCATGTTTTAAGATAGTTCGCGAATGGACCGTGATAGATTGGTGCCGATATGGAAGATATGGTCCGGAAGATGGAATTTGGCGCTACAGCCAGGTTATCAAGCAGGAAAACAGTGCAGCACCAGAATTTTTTGAAACTCCATTGGATACTGTACTGTGCCTCTTCGGAGAGGATTGTTTTGAGGAAATTACCATAGAGGTAAATGCATATGACGATTGCAGCGCTCCACATCACCTGACCTGGTATGGTGAACTTTTCGAGGCAGATACTAGGGCATTCCCTATAGCCATTAGCAATTCGAACAGGTTTACAGAATTTCTATATCCGGGTTCATATGTTGCCGTGTTCAGGGTATTGGATGGATGTGGTAATATCGGGACCCATGAAATGTTTGTAGAGATTGTAGACTGCGAACCACCGGTAGCAGAATGTCCTCCTTTTGCTCCGTCTGTTGTTTTGGGGGCGAACGGTTCTGTATCCTTGTGGATTTCGGATTTCAACATTAAGACGAGTGACAACTGTTCGTCAGAAGACAAAATTACCTTGTCGTTTGACCCAGAAACATTGATCAACTCCATAACTTTTTCCTGTGAGGATATTCCCGACGGCGTTTCGTCCAGCCGTTTCGTGCAATTTTATGCCATTGATGAGGCAGGTAATGCGGGTTACTGCGAAATGGAAGTAGAAATCAAAGACAACAGCTCAAACTTGTGCGAAGACAAAGATAGCATCGTAGTGACGGGTCTTGTTTTGACGGAAGAACTGGGAAATGTTGAAAATGTACAGGTTTCCTTGCAATCAGGACCTTCACAGGCAGGATTGGTCACCGATTTGAGCGGGACTTATGCCTTTGAAAATCTCGATGAAGGCAGGGATTACACATTGTCCTTGTACAAAGATCGCGACCATGACGACGGGTTGAGTACATTTGACCTCGTCCTTATTGCACGTCATGCTGTTGGATTGAAGGGCTTGGAATCTCCTTACAAGATTATTGCTGCAGATGTTGACAATAATCAAAAAATAACGGTTAGAGACCTTGTATGGCTCAGACAAATCATCCTGGGGAATGAAACGACGTTTCCAAACGGTCAACGAAGTTGGAGGTTTGTAGATGAGTCGTTCGTCTTTTCGGATCCGATACGGCCATGGCCGTTTAAAGA
>JBFKOL010000249.1:0-6663 GCA_041628815.1 Saprospiraceae bacterium
CCTTTTGACGTGACTCAATCAGGATTCACAGGAGCGTCGATCAATGCAGTAACCAAATCAGGGACCAATGAATTTCAAGGAACTGTTTTTGGGTTCTTTCGAAACAAGGCTTTAACGGGTGGAACGGTAGCAGGAGAAGATGTCTTCAAAGGGGACCCTAAACAATTGCAGGCGGGATTCAGCCTTGGTGGACCCATCAAAAAAGATAAGGTCTTTTTCTTCGCCAATTTTGAGTTGGAAGAAAGATCGGACCTGGGATCCTTTTTTGTTCCCAGCGGAAGCCGTGCATCAGCTGGTAATGTTTCACGTGTCTCCGCCGCCGATATGCAACTCGTTTCTGATCTTTTGCGCAGCAGATACGGCTACGATACAGGGGCCATAGAAGGTTTTGAACACCAGGCCGACAATATGAAGGGGCTATTAAAATTTGATTTCAACCTGAGCCAAAGACATAAACTGACTACCACTTACAACTTCCTCGACGCTTACAGGGACCTTCCTGCACATCCTTCTGCCATTGGCAGGCGAGGACCGGATTTTCTCACTCTTCAATTTGAAAATACGGGGTATCGCATCCACAACGTCATCCATTCGGGTATTGCAGAGCTTAAATCATTTTTTGGCGACAAATTTTCTAACAAGTTGCAGATTGGATATACTGCTTTCAGGGACAGCAGGGACCCTAAATCTGCACCGTTCCCGGTCATTAATATCGGCAAGGGAGGTACGAGGTATATCATCGCCGGTCATGAACCCTTCTCGATTCACAACAGGCTTGACCAGGACGCCTTCCAGTTTACCAACGACTTGACCATGTTTGCAGGAAACCATACATGGACATTCGGTACGTCATTCGAAAGATTTGACTTTGACAACTCCTTTAACCTCGGCGTGTATGGTGGACGGGTGTTTGCTCCGGATATCCCCATGGAAGAATTTCAGTCGTTCGTCGAAAATGGAGGGCTGGATGATGCAGTGGATGCCGCCGTCAACACATTCAATGCCAACGGCGGTGACGACGGTGTCGAAGGAGAAGGATGGGCCCTTGCTGAGACCAACCTGGGCCAATGGGCTTTTTATATCCAGGATGAGGTGGCGGTCAATGAAAATTTGAACCTCACCTTTGGTCTGAGGATGGACGTTCCCCTGTTTTTTAACACTGCGGATAAAATCCAGGAAAACATAGACAGACAATGCTGCTATGATCCGAGTATTGTCTATACCGACGAAGACCTGAATGACGTGACATATGACCACACTACCCTGCCGACTGGCAATGTATTGTTCAACCCGAGGTTCGGATTCAATTACGATTTCTACGGTGACCAGAGGCTGCAACTCCGGGGTGGAACAGGTTTGTTCTCGGGTCGTTTCCCATTCGTTTGGATCGGCAACCAGGTAGCTAACCCCAATTTCTTCTTTTACAACATGACAGATCCTGACTTCAAATTTCCGCAGGTCTGGCGTACCAATTTAGGCTATGATCGAAAATTCGGTGATGGATGGATCGCGACCATGGATCTGGTCTATACTAAAGACATTCAATCCCACATGGTGAGAAATTACGGTCTCAAGTTACCAGGTGGCAATCTCAACGGCCCAGACAGCCGTCCTTTCTACCGGACGGAGGACCGGGTCCTGGTTTTTGGCGCTCCTACCAATGCTTATGTCTTCACCAATTCATCAGGGGGCTATTCATTCAATGCATCATTTGAGATCTCGCGCAGCTGGAACAACACCTACATAAAGTTGGGTTACAATTATCTGGATGCGAAGGATGTGTCTTCCCTGGAAGCCGAAATTTCAAGTGACGCCTATGACCGAAACCCGGCCAACGTAATAAGAACCAACCGCGAAGAAGTAGCACCTTCGCTATATGGCAACCGGCATAGATTTATTGGTGCTGCAACGAAACGCCTGGAAATATTTGGAGAAAAAGCACCTACGACCATAAGCCTCTTCTTTGAATATGTGGAGGGTACGCGATATGCATATACCTACAGCGGAGATGTCAATAACGACGGATCGGGCCTCAATGACCTGATCTACATACCGACAGATGCAGAAATAGATAATATGAATTTTACGGGAAATGCGCTCCTTCAGCGATCAGCACTGAAGGCTTACATCGCGCAAGACGACTACCTGTCAAGCCGCAGAGGACATTACGCCGAAAAGTATGGAGCCATATCCCCCTGGTACAATACTTGGGATTTGCGAATCCTGCAGGACTACATGTTGAATAATGGTCACAAAATCCAGTTGAGTCTTGATATTCTCAACCTTGGAAACCTGGTGAATTCGGGTTGGATAGGCAACGGTTGGGGAACGAGGAGATTTGCGACACAGACATCCCTTGCCCAGCCATTGGCCGTTTCAGTGGATGGAGACGGAAACCCGACCTATACCTTCGACACAAACCAGAGAAACACTTTCTTCAACGATTTCAGTGTAGCAAGCCGCTGGCGCATGCAGTTTGGATTGCGATATACTTTTTAGGTCAATTCTCGATTGACGACCTAGGCCCTGGATATGACGTGTTCAGGGCCTAATTTTTATATCCTAAGCAGATTGAAATCCGCCATGGGCGGAGGCTCACAGTTCGCGCAATAGCCGACTACCCTGTGGTTCAAAACCCAACAATTCATGCTTAGTCGCAAGAGGTCACAACCTTTTATCATTGGTGTTCTAACAAATGCCAGGCAAATAAAAATTCATGGGTGGGTTTAGGCTTATTCTTCCCTAAAATGTATGACTTGCCGTGTTTTGGGCTCTAACATCTTGACCGTGCCGGGAGATTATACCGTTTTAATCCCGGCTCCTTAGTGAAAAAGGCATGTTACCTCGAAACCTGATTTTGGAAGATTCTATAAATAGAATCGAGTCTTTAATCGATCGTTGGCACCAGTAGGATTTTCTCAAGACTCCCGGTTAACCATCGGCATCTTTAGGCAGGATTTTTACTTGTTTTCTCACTTCCTTGGCTTCCTTCATCAATCGTTGAGCGGACAGATCGGTTCCTTCCTCAGATGGATTTAAAACCAGTTCGTCAAATACCTTGACAATGCGGTTTGAAAACAACCCCATATTTCGCAACTCTCCCAGGTGGCCTAAGAATAATGCACTATTGCGTGTCCCCACTTCTCTGTTTTTGATTCTTTTTATTTGATTCTTTCGAACATTTCTTGTCAATGCAACAAATGAATCAGTATGGCTATCCAATTTTTTAGCGAGGTCATCATCAAAGTTTTTAAAAACTTCTATGATCCATTCGTAACGCTCTGACAACATATCCTGCATAGACAGCAGTTCTTCGACTTGCTCACTGGTCAAAGGCTTATGGTTGTTGTCGACGTGATTGAGATTCGATTCAATTATCTCCATGGCATGCTTACCCATTTCATGCAGATAATCTATTACAAGGATGTAAAGATGGCCTGCTTCAAGTTCGTGATCGGGTACACGGTCCAAAGCCGAACTTGAGATTCCCTTTAACTTCACAATATTACTCATGATGGCTTTAAAGGATTGATGGGCCTGTGCCAGGACATTTAGATTTTCATCTCTGAGTCCCCTGAACGACAAATCTACCTGCGCTTTATACTGCGTAAGAAATGCCTTCATTTGTTTAGTACACATTTCAATGATCTGTGCCTTGGTCAGAACTCCATGTTCGATGGTTTTTTCAAACTCTTCCTGTTCGGCCACTACTTTGTTGTGGTATGCGTGCGTACGGTAAACTACGATTCCCGCCACTAACAACATTATTCCGATACCTGCGATTCCACCATAATGGAATATCATGGCCAGTACAAAAGCCACCACAAAAGCCGAAAATGCGGTAAAAAACCAACCTCCGATTACGGAAAGGACACCTGTTACCCTGTATACTGCGCTTTCTCTTCCCCATGCACCATCGGCTAGAGATGTTCCCATAAACACCATGAAAGTCACGTAAGTCGTGGATAAGGGCAACTGCAGGTTGGTTCCGATAGCAATGAGAATACTCGAAACGACCAATGTGACTGACGCCCTAATCATATCGAAAGAAGGAGCATTTTTACCCAGTTGCGCCTGCCTTTTTGTAAATGGTCTGTAGTCGAATTGCCTGTTTACTGCATCGGTCCATTTTTGTGGCAGGCGATTGTTGATGAATGTAGCCGCGGTAGCAAAGTTTCGGACGATTTTTCTGGATAATAAGAATGAAGAAAAGCGCTCGTAGCCCTCATCCTGACGCCCGAGATCGAGCGATGTTTTTACCACTGATTTAGCTTTTTTCGAAGTATAAAGCGTGATAACCATAATAATACCTGCAAGTAATAGGAGGAGTGTTGGCGTCGGCACCTTGCCTGCAAGTCCATCCATCAAAAATTGATCTGCCTGGGCACCCGATTCCACGAACAATAAATACGAATTGTATCCCGCAAGTGGAACCCCTATAAAGTTTACGAGGTCATTGCCAGAAAATGCCATGGCAAGAGCAAATGTGCCGATGAGCACTAATACTTTAAGTATGTCCACTTTAAAAACCCTGTTGAGAAAATAAAGTATAAGGGTCCATCCGACAAAACTGATAATCATGATTTGGACCGTCTTGTTCGCTATGGCATCGACGATTTCGGAACTCATGAACGATGCCCCTTTTGCACCTTTAATAAGCATAAAATACGTAATGGCCATGACACCCAAGCCGCCCCAAATTGCACCGAATTTTTTCATCCGGGACTCGTAATCAAAAGAAAACAAGAGTCGGCTAAAATATTGCACGATGACGCCGACAGTAAATGCGATAACGACTGAAAGGAGGATTCCTGAAATAATAGCGAGCGCTTTGGCTGAATTAATGTATTCATAGAGGTGAAGGGCATCAGGATCCGTAAAAATCTTGATCATTGAAATGGCAACTGCTGCTCCCAGTAGTTCGAAAACTATCGAGACGGTTGTCGAAGTGGGCATCCCGAAAGTGTTGAATGTATCGAGAAGAATAACATCCGTGACCATGACAGCCAAAAAGAGGATAATGATCTCCGAGAAATAGAAATACTCCGGATGAAATATACCCTTTCTCGCGACCTCCATCATCCCACTGGAAAAGGTCGCCCCGACCAATACACCCAAAGCTGCAACAAACATGATGGTCTTAAATGTGGCAGCTCGGGCACCAATAGCCGAATTTAAAAAGTTTACGGCGTCATTACTTACTCCTACGACAAGGTCTGAAATGGCAAGTAAGAATAATATGATTACGAGAATCAGAAAGAATGTGGCCATTATCTGTTTTTATCTTCTCAATTCGAATGGGTTGATCCCAATGCACACCTGTGGCTTTGACAAGCTTTCAAGGTGACTTTGAAATTTTCAGTGAGCTAATATATATAATTTCATTATGGAAAAAACTGCGTCGACTCGGTCAGTATGATGAAGTTGTTAGGATGCATACCATATTTATCGCTTAACGCATCATTGAATAACAAAACTTCTTGACAAGATGTCTGGTAAATACTGTATTCTTAACGATGAGAAACACCATAATAAGTCTATCTTTTAATTCTAAACAGATTCTCCAGTAATAGAACAATGAACTATGGTATCGGAGAAATCTTGACCCTACTCGGCTCACTTGGACTTTTTCTGTATGGAATGAAAGCCATGAGTGATGCGCTTATGGAAGTAGCCGGAGATAAGATGAGAGGTTTCCTGGCTTCGATGACATCCAATCGCATTTTCGCCGTTTTTACAGGATTTCTTATCACCTCTGTAATTCAATCCTCTTCAGCTACCACATTGATGGTAGTGAGTTTTGCCAATGCCGCCCTGCTGACATTGACCGAATCTATCGGAGTAATCATGGGAGCTAACATTGGAACTACGGTAACAGCCTGGCTCATTGCTATTTTAGGTTTCAAAGTAAGTATGAGTACCGCCGCCCTACCCCTTGTCGGTCTGGGATTCTTGATGATATTTTCCAAAAACAAACAACGGCGTCACTGGGGAAATTTCATCATTGGATTTGCAATCCTATTTATTGGTTTACAGTTTTTAAAGGATTCAGTGCCTGACATAGGAAGTAATCCTCAAGCTCTTGAGTTCCTGTCAACTTATACCGAAATGGGCTTAGCGTCAGTATTGCTTTTTCTTTTGATTGGAACCATCCTGACCGTCGTTGTTCAATCATCAAGTGCCACAATGGCCCTTACCTTGGTCATGTGTAATGAGGGATGGATACCTTTTGATATGGCCGCTGCCATGGTGCTCGGTGAAAACATAGGAACGACCATCACAGCCAACCTGGCAGCATTGGTAGCCAATTTCAATGCAAAAAGGACGGCGCGTGCCCATTTTATATTTAATATTCTAGGCGTCGTGTGGATGCTCATATTTTTCGTGCCATTTCTCAGTTCAATTGACTGGTTCATCACTAAAAATAACGGCGCTTCCCCTTTCGATCATCCTACTGCAATTCCGGTTGCGTTGTCTTTGTTTCATACTTCTTTCAACGTGATTAATACCGTTTTCCTTCTAGGTTTTATCCCTTTAATAGCAAGTATCGTGGTAAAGCTCGTCCCTGAAGTGATAGACAAAGAAAAGGAAATAGACCAACCCATGTATTTAAACGAAACAGATCTTCGCTATCCTCAGACAGGGATCGCTGCGCTACTCAAA
>JBFKOL010000250.1:0-6648 GCA_041628815.1 Saprospiraceae bacterium
CTGGTATGTGCTCCTAGTTCTACCTGTAGTTGTGGGTTGTCTCTTAAAAATCTCGCCACTTTATCGAGCTCTATAGCCGAGGCAGAGGTAATATCCGAACGGTTAGTCTCATAGTAGAGGTGATTAAGACCAATGGTTTTGCCTTCGTAGGATCTGTCTATTTCGATATTGGCCAGCAGTACGCCCATGGTATTCTGATTGGACAGATTGTCACTGACACCCGGGGTAATACTTCCAACACCATCAAAACATAGAATACACCCTTCTACATCTACATAGGCCTCAAGTCTCTTTGAAATAAATCCATTTTTTCGTATCAAGATGGTGTAGTGATTGCCCTTTATAAGATTTACCTGGAAGTCGGGTGTGGACAATGAATCCAAAACGAGTTCTTCCCTTCTTTTGGTATTGTTGTAAACTTCAATAAGAGCTCCATAAAGAGCATCTTTAGGGACTCCAGGAGGAGGATCTAGCTCTGATAGCGTAATTTCGAAGATGTAACCAGGATTTCTTTCAAGTTCGTGCTTGACATAAAAAGTGGTCGCACCTTCAGGTACTGACAACTTTTCCTCGTGATTGAAAAAAGGGATCTTCTCAATTTGCAACAGATAGTCCCCAAATGCGGGAACACTAAATGTGTATTTACCCGTTACGTCCGTTTCGGTAACTGCAATAACTTGTCTGGAGTCTGCCTCGCTGATGGTTACCTGTGCTCCCTGTATAAAACCTCTGTTCCCACTCTCATAAACATATCCTTCTATGGTCAATTGGGCAAATGAAAACTTGGCCACAATCAAGAAAATCGATAGGATCCATGATGATTTAAACTTCATTATTTGCGATTCAATAAAAACTATGACATTTAGACGAAAAAAATGTCAATTTGTACACCTTTTTATGGAATGTTTAATAGTTAGTGATGAGAATTGTTTTCATGGGCACGCCGGATTTTGCCGTTCCCTCCCTAAAAATTCTTGTGGAAAATGGTTTCGATGTGGTTGGTGTGATAACAGCGACGGACAAACTTGGCGGCAGGGGCAAGAAAAAACTACTTCAATCGGCAGTCAAACAATTTGCCTTGAACTGTGGTCTGAACATTCTCCAGCCTCCTAACTTGAAAAACCCTGAATTCGTTGAACGCCTTCGATCGTTAAACGCCGATTTGCAGATTGTGGTAGCGTTCAGAATGCTTCCCGAGGTCGTGTGGAACATGCCCCCTTTGGGTACCTACAATCTTCACGCTTCTCTCCTACCTAGTTACCGGGGAGCTGCTCCCATCAATTGGGCTATCATCCGTGGCGATGAATTTACGGGTCTTACTACCTTTAAATTGCGACATGAGATCGATACCGGTCATCTGGCCTTTCAACATAAAATAGCCATCTCGAAAACGGATACTGCTGGCAGCCTTCACGACAAAATGATGCATGAAGGTGCACATCTTGTACTTAAAACGGTACGTGCTGTGTCAAACGGAACGATTCAGCTCGTGGCACAGGACAATCCGCTGGCATCCAAAGCGCCGAAGATATTTCATGCTGATTGTAGAATAGATTTCAACCAGTCTGCGTCTATAATTTACGACTATATCCGAGGCCTTTCACCTTATCCTACTGCATGGACCATCCTCGATCAAAAGAAATTTAAAATCTTCAGGGCTGAATATTCGTACGAAGTGCACAATAAGACCCCCGGGAACTATGACTTGATAAACGGAAAAGAACTCCGCTTCACCTGTAAGGATGGTTTTATTTATTGCAAAGAAGTTCAGCTTGAAGGAAAGAAGAGGATGACGATCCGCGATTTTTTGAATGGATATACCCTAAAGTGAATAGCTGATCAACTCGACCACTGTAACAATTATTTTGGCAATACTGCTGTTGTCGACAAATGTTGCGCCTATAAAGTCTCTCTCCATCATGCAATGTTCCGCGGTATGAAGACCATCAACACAGTACGCACCGGCGAACAATAAGCAGGCGAGCACAAGAAAAAAAAGTGACTTTTGGATGATACGTTTTTTCATAGCTCAATCAATGACACACGTAAAAGACGCTTGTGATATCATGATTGTTACAAAACATTTAATTTTTCTTAAAATTTAGATGAATCTTAACAGTTTTTAGACGTGGTATCAGGTTTAGAACCTGGAATGCTGGCAATGAGGTTTTTGGTGTAAACTGCAACAGGACTCTCCAAAACATCGGTTGCCGCTCCCTGTTCAACAATCTTTCCTCGGTACAATACCAGGATACGGTCACAGAGGTAGTGTACAACGGACAGATCATGACTGATAAAAATGAGAGAGATCCCTTTGGCGGTCCTTAAATCATCGAGTAAGTTAAGTATTTGAGCCTGTACCGACACATCCAATGCAGACACACTTTCGTCACATAGCATCAAATTGGGCTCTACCGCAAGTGCCCTCGCGATGCTGGCTCGCTGACGCTGACCGCCTGACAGTTCATGTGGATAACGATCGAAATAGGACTCGTTCAGTCCCACATCTCGAAGCAAGGAAATGACTCGGTCTCTGACCGGCCCCTTCCCCTGGACGATATTGTGGTATTTGAGAGGTTCTGCAATAGCTGTCCCAATGGTCATACTGGGATTCAATGAGCTGTAAGGATCTTGAAATACCAGCTGAATGGATCTCCGCATACCGGAATCCTTGTTGAGTGAAGTGGGACTCAAAGGCTTTCCCCTGTACTTTATTTGCCCGGCATCTGGGGTGATCAACCCCGCAATACAATTGGCAATTGTAGACTTTCCAGAACCGGATTCCCCTACTATACCTAGTATTTCTCCATCCCGGAGATCAAATGAAACATCGTCCAGTGCCACGACATGCTTCTTTGCCGTTCCAAATATACCTGCGCCAACAGGAAATCTCACTGAAAGTGATTGCACTTCCAGGATCAATTGGCTCTTTTCGTCGTACCCAAATAACTTTCGTTTCTGGTAGTTGAAATCACCACTGATCACTTTACTTACCGTTGGAAGCACCTTATCGCGGTATTCAAATCGTGGTTTACACATGAGTAATGCCTTGGTATACGGATGTCCGGGATTTTCGAAAATATCCGGAAGTATGCCGGATTCGACTATTCTCCCATCGTGCATGACGATTACGGAGTCACATAATTCAGCAATTACCTCCAGATCGTGACTGACAAAAAGCAAGGAAATACCGGATTCATTGGACAATTTTTTTAGAAGGATCAGTATATCTTTTTGTACCGTTACATCCAGGGCAGTAGTCGGTTCGTCACAGATTAATATGTCGGGGTTGCCAGCCAATGCCATGGCAATATTTACGCGTTGAAGTTGTCCTCCGCTAAGCTCATGTGGATAGGAATTGAATATGCGATCGGGTTCATCCAAGGCGACCCGATGAAACAAGTTAAGCGTGATGCGCTTGCGCTCTTTAGGATCATGCAGATTATGTACCTGCATGACTTCTATGACTTGTTTTCCGCATCTGATAACCGGGTTGAGCGAACTCATAGGTTCTTGAAAAATCATTGCGATTTTTCTTCCTCTCATTTTACAGAGTTCATCTTCTTTGGCGGAATTGATTCTTAAATTCGCTCCGTCTTCCAAATAGGTAATCAGTCCTTCGGTCACTGCATGGTGATTTTCTCTCAGCAGCTGTAAAATTGAAAGACTGGTGATGGTTTTACCCGACCCGGATTCACCGACGATTCCAAGACGTTGACCGCGTGCTAGCGTAAACTTGACATCGCTTACGGCGATTACTTCGTCTTCGCCGGTAACGAATCGCACAGACAGACCATCAACTTCTAAAATTTTATCTTTTTGCCACATGTGAAACCTGACCCATAAAAATTGCGTTAATGTAGCCTAATTATTATGATTTTTGCTACCTGGTATAGTCTAAAGGTAAACGTCGATCATGAATTGGAGAAAATGGTTCATCAGGGTATTGCTGACATTGATCTTTGTCATTGTCGCTGCTGCCGTTTTCTTGGAGTTGAACAAAGGAAGAATCATCAGCATTCTTACCCGGGAAGTCAATAAAAACATCAATGGGACTTTCGAACACCAGGGTGGAACGATATCAATATTGACGACATTTCCATTTGTCAACTTGTCGTTATGGGATGTTGAATTGCGAGATACTTCTGACAGCTCTTTTCCACCTTTATTTACCGCTGATCGATTGGCGCTGTGTCTTGATCTCAGGAAGGTCTTGTCCGATAAAGGCCTTGTGCGGATCAGGGAATTCTCTGCCGACCGGCCAAACATTCACATTTGGCAAGGCAGTCATGGTCAAAGTAATTACGACATTTTCAAGGAGAACCCGGATACGACTACACGAAGTCCGGTTGATCTAGATATACAATATTACCATATAAATGAGATGTCGCTGGAGTATCATTCAGATACGGGAGGTTTGCATATAGGGCTAAAAGATTACAATCTACTCGGTGACTTACAATACATGGATGAACGCATTATTATGACAAACCGGTTGTCGGGCAAATTGTCAGTGCTTATGGAGTCACTTGGGTCAAGCGTCAATTATGCCACAAATGGGGAAATCGCATTCAATGTTCTTCAGGATGGCTCTGAGATGACTATAGAGCGCGCCAATGTCACCATCAATGACTTCCCTGTTTATATAGCTGGAAAAGCGACCCGGGATGAACCATATTATTCCTATGACTTTTCCTTGACTTCAGCGAATACGGGCATCAAACAGTTTTTGTCCCTTCTGCCTTTGATCTATGCCAATGAATACGATTCGATGGTAGCCGGGGGGACATTCGAGATACAAGGCTACCTGAATGGTTCGACACGGTTTGAATATCCTTTGTACGAGTTTTCCCTCGTGATCAATGATGGTTCAATGAAATACCCGGACCTTCCGGGTATGATCGAAGGTATTGTTCTTGACTTCAAAGTAGTTAACGATAATACGTCCTTACCCTATACCGATCTCGATCTTTCAGAATTCAGATTGTCGATGGGACAAAATCGTTTGTACGGCAGCGGAAAACTGTCAAATGCTCCTGGTGTTACCAGGACCACGGTCTCGAGCAATTTCAACATTGTACTTGATGATCTTAAAAGGACCCTGTATCTCCCAGAATTTACCGCTATCCAGGGTAGTACTGAAGGTGAAGTGACGCTAGATGCTTTATTCCGGCCTAGCCAGGAAAAATGGTTACTAAAAGAAGTGAATGCCCTACAGATTAAGGCCCGGGGTGATAGTATCAGGGTAGTTTCAACAAATGGAGAAAGCTTTCACCTTGAAAAGGGAAGTTTTCAAAGTGCAGGCAGGCAATTGGATTTTACCCTCGACCGTCTCAATTATAATGACATATATAAGTTTGACGCCTCCGGTAGCTTATACCGCTTTCCAGAAGGCCTTTTGTCCGATGATCCTATTGCCGGGAAGGTAAATTTGAAAGCGTCGATGCTGGATTTAAGGTTGCTTTCGGATACATCCGGAGAAAGTCGGTTGTGGGTCATTCCCCAGCTGCGTATGGACATGGACGCTTCGATCGATACCATCCTCTATCCAGGATATGATATAAGTGGTTTGCGACTGAGCGGACAATTGACTAATGAGCAAGCAACCTTAGATTATTCATTGCATAATTTTGCCGGTAGCACGTTGAGAGGCAAGGCACACCTAACTGGTGTCATGGACTATGCTTTGAACAATGCTGTGCTTGGTGGCAATATTAGGGTTCAGGAAGCCTCGATCGATTTAAATAAGTTGGTTGAGTCCGTTGCATATCCACAAGGATATGTGCCACCAAAAGCTCTGGTTCCATCCAATATAGCACTTGAAGTTGAAGTAGGAAATGCTGCTATTAAGTACGGTAAAGTTGATATTCAATCCGTGACAGGGGATATATTGATCCGGGAATCTGTTGTTACATTTCAAAATAGGGCAAGATTACTTGGTGGTGCCATAAACCTTTCCGGTGAATTTGACGGAAATGACAGGAATTCGACTTCGGTAGATTTCAATCTGGATCTTGGCGGTCTTTTGTTTAGTGAAACTGCCAGAAAACTCGACTTTTTTACTGTCTTGGTACCGGTGAGCGACTATCTTGAAGGTCAGTACAGCAGTACCTTAAAATGGTACTCGAAATTGGATGAGGCCTATTTTCCCGTATTAAGCACGCTGACTTCTTTCGGCGTGCTAGAAACATCCAACGGGAGGCTGAAAGGCTTCTTACCTGTTGACACATTGATGAACTTTCTTGGTGCCCCCAATACCAACCGCGTATGGGAATTTGCGGCGACTCAAAACTGGTTCAATATTGAGAATGGCAGGGTTAAAATAGAGGAGACCCAATTGCAAAAGGGGGACATTCGAATGAGTTTTTCAGGCACTCATAGTTTTTCCCATGACCTTGATTACCTGGTCTCCGTCAATCTTCCGAAGCGACTATTAAAGCTGAAAGATATGGCTAATTTGCCTACAGAACGAGTCCCATTTCTTGACCAATTGAAGAGCTTTGCGGCCGACCGGGAAGTACAGGTGGTCGTCAGTCTCACGGGTAGGCCCAACCGACCGAAGTTCAAAATAGCAGATTTAAGGCTTGCCGAAGATGGCCAAGGTGAAAGCCTAAGTGACTACGTTGGTACGGCAATCAAGCAGCAAAG
>JBFKOL010000251.1:0-6601 GCA_041628815.1 Saprospiraceae bacterium
ATGTGGTGCTCGTATTTCCACCCGGCTATAAAACCGAGGGAAACTACCAGTACTTTTAATGTAATCATTTTCAATGGGTCTCCGTTAACTAATGGCTGGCTGGCAGCAATGCGAGTCCTGGTAAGTACATATTGAAGACCCGCGCTAAGGGCTTATCCCCTATTTGCGAAAAGTTAAAATCGATGAAAGGCGTTGTTGTTGGACCTTGTTTAAAATATTTCTAAAGAATGAAAGAAGCTGAAAATCGCCAAACAGAAATGTCCTATTTTTGTACCACTTTTGAGAAAGACAAACAATGAAGAAAACGCATATCATAGCCCTGTTCATGATGATAGCAGCGGCAGCCATACTGGTAATGTCATCTAAAAACTTCAGTTCATTTGCGACATTCGAAATGGCTGCGGCAACTAAATCGCGAGTGAAGATCGCAGGTCAGTTGTCTATCGATGACCCCATCGTTTATGAACCAGAGAAAAATCCAAACCATTTTACTTTCTACCTTGTCGATCAGGCTGGTGAAAAGCGTCAGGTTATACTCAATGAACCTAAACCGAGAGATTTTGAAAAATCCGAGGAAATCGTGGTAACCGGCCGACTCGACGATCAGCAGGTCTTTCACGCAACAGAAATCCTGTTAAAATGTCCTTCCAAGTATGCAGAAGAAAAACTTGATCTACGCAATCAGAGTTGATCATTAGCATATGGGCGATATCCAATATATTGGCGAACATCTATGGGTCGGTATACTAGGCCATACCCTGGTAGTACTTGCTTTTTGTGCCTCACTTTATACCGCCTTTGCCTATTACCGCAGTGTGCGAATGGATGACAGGTCTTGGTTAACACTAGGACGTGCTGGCTTCATGACGCACGGACTGTCCATCTTCGGTGTTATCGGCCTCATTTTCTATGCTATGATCGAGAAGATGTATGAATACATTTATGTATACCGTACCGTTTCCGACGACCTGCCCATGCACTACCTGCTGGCCGCCTTCTGGGAAGACCAGGAGGGAAGTTTCCTGCTGTGGATGTTTTGGCACATCGTCCTTGGGTTTTTATTGATCCGTAAAGCTGGATCCTGGGAAGCACCTGTTATGGTGACGCTTTCGCTTATACAGGCTTTCATTGGAAGCATGTTGTTGGGGATATACCTGCCTTTTACCACAGAAGAGCTAAAAATAGGTAGTAATCCCTTTGCCCTGATACGCGATATATTTGAAGGACCCATATTCGCCAATGCGGATTATCTGAGCCTGGTGACAGGACAAGGCCTCAACCCCCTGCTGCAGAACTATTGGATGACCATCCACCCTCCTACTCTTTTCTTGGGATTTGCGTCAGTTTCCATTCCATTCTGTTATGCCATAGCCGGTTTGTCTACAGGACGACACAAAGCCATGTTGCCAGTCGTTATGAAATGGACCTTGTTTTCATCCTTTATCCTTGGCCTGGGTATTTTGATGGGTGGAGCCTGGGCCTATGAAGCCCTTACCTTCGGTGGTTACTGGGCTTGGGACCCTGTTGAAAATACATCTCTCGTGCCTTGGCTGGTCCTGGTAGCCGGGCTCCACACCAACCTGATTGCCAGGAATACAAGCCATGCAATCAAATCAACATACATCTATTACCTACTTTCTTTTATCCTGATTCTGTATTCGACGTTTTTGACGCGTAGCGGTATCCTCGGTGAAACATCGGTACATGCTTTTACCACCCTCGGTCTCGAAACCCAGCTTATCGGTTTTATCGCATTTTTTTTGTTGTTGGGTGCCTTCAAATATGTGAAGGCACAAGGAGGAATACCGGTTGTTGAAAAAGAAGAGCCCATCTACAGTCGCGAATTCTGGATGTTCATAGGAGCATTGGTATTGTTTTTTTCGGGCATACTAATGACCGCCTCCACATCGCTGCCCGTATATAATGAAATAGCGCTGCTATTCAATGAAAACCACATTTCCAAAGCCATAGATGACCCCATGCATCACCACAACAAATACCAAATTTGGATTGGAGTGTTCATCGGGTTGCTGACAGGAGCGTCGGTTTTATTGCGCTATAAAGGCTTCAACTGGAAAGAGAAAAAACGCAATTTTTTTAGAAATATAGGTTCGGCAGTAATCGTTTCACTCTTGCTCGCGGCGGTGGTGCATGGTACTTTGCGCATTGGTGCCTGGCAGCAATCAGTCTTTCTTTTTGCCGGCATTTTCGCAGTCATCGCCAACATTCACCATCTCGTCACCTTCATTCGCGGCAATTTGAAATTGGCGGGATCGGTAGTGTCACATTCAGGTTTCGGGATATTGATACTTGGAATCATGTACAGCGGTCTCAACAAAGAAACCATCTCATCGAACCCGTTTTTCACCCAGGATGTTCTCGAAGAGAATGCTGCCAACAAAGCTGTTGTACTCATCAAAGGAGAGCCCTTCTTTACCAATGAATACTGGGTGAATTACAAGCGCGATACCCTGGTAGGCAATCTGAGATCCTACGAGCTTGAATTCAGGAAGGTAGACAAGGAGAATCGTACCCTCGAAACATTTATTACCCGCCCCAGTGCCATTTATTCCAACGACTACACCAAGATAGAAGCTACCAATCCCGGTACTGAACACAAATTGCACTACGATGTGTTTACCATGGTATTCCCTCCGGCTCATTTGCAAGACATAGAAATAGCGCAAGCACTGGAGGATTCGCTGAAATATCTTTCCTACCAGATCGCGAGAGGCGAAATATTTGACGAAGAAAAATTCACCGTCACCCTGCAAGACATTGTCTTCAATCAAACCCTCGACGAATCCGAACACGACGAAGGAACTGAGTACGACCTCACCATCGGGGTTAACCTCGATATCCTAGACAAGAGAACTGGTAAAACGCACAAGGTTACCCCCGGCTTAGGTTTGAAAGATGCCCTAATATACCAGTTTCCCAAGGTGGTCAATGATCTCGGGATCAAGATTAAAGTTCCTGAAACCCTGTTCAGACAGGTATTTACTGAGGAGGAAGCTTTGGAGTATGAAACTGTTGAACTAAAAGAAGGCGAGACTGCTGTTTGGAGTGACATTCGTGTCTCGCTTGACGGATTTAACCGCAATCCGCAACACCGCAATTATCAACCTCAGGAGGGAGATATTGCGTTATCGGCAAGGCTGTCCTTCGCATTTCCTGCCGGCGAAGAGCGTGCAATGGCACCGGTATTTATCATTCGCAATGGCCAACAATTGAGTATCAAGGATTACGATCCCGCCAGTGGTATTCATGTACGTTTTACGGATATTAATCCTTCCACTGAGATCATGACGTTTCGCATGGCCATGGACGACAGGAACAATGAGCCCTATGAAATCCTGATTGCCAGCGATGTGCCCCGTTCGGATATCCTTATCATGGAGGCCAATATTTTCCCTGGTATCAATTTGGTTTGGTTGGGATGCCTAATGATGCTGGGGGGATTGCTTTTGAGCCTGGCGGCCAGGCAGTCACTCCGCTAACCCAAATGCTCATTACATCCTCGCCACGTAAATCATTACCAAAAACCGGACGGGCACTGAAAGAATTGCTTGGCTAAAGCTTCTTGCATTAAATTTACCCTATGATTACTCCAGATTTCTTCAAAGAATTGAAAAGGAGAAATGTTTACAGGGTTGGAATAACCTATGTGCTGGTGGCCTGGGTACTCTTGCAAGTTGCATCCATCGTTTTTCCAATCCTTGAGGTTCCTGAATGGGGATTGAAGCTAATTTTGGCTTTGCTGCTGATTGGGTTTCCAGTCTCGCTGGTACTGGCGTGGGCCTATGAGACATCTCCTCAAGGACTGGTCAGAACCAAAAACAAGAAAACCGGTTCACAAGATGACACTAAACCTCCAAACAACCCTGCCTGGAACAACGTCTTGATCGGTGTGCTATGCTTGGTAATTGTAGGGCAGTTTGTTTACAATCGCTATTGGTCAAAGTCGCCTTCCAATGGTGCATCAGGAGAAATATTTATAGCAGTTTTACCTTTTGACAACCTGAATAAAGACAAGGAGCAAGAATTTTATACAATGGGTCTCAGCGAAGGTATTCTTAGTGAAATTTCCGGTATTCCCGGAGTAAAGGTTGCGGCACGATCGTCTTCATTCTCTTTTCAGGATCAAGACCTTGATGTAAGAGAAATTGAACGACGACTCGGGGTAAGTCATGTTATCGATGGATCCATCAGAAAATCCGAGGATGAACTGTTTATCCATGTGCAACTGGTAGATGCATCGCAAGGACACTCATTATGGAATAAAACCTACGTTCGAAAACCCTCCGACGTATTTGATATCCAGGAAGATATTACATCGGAAGTTGCCAGGATATTTAATAAGGGACAATTTCCCAAAATGGCCAACCAAAGAAAAAAGAATGTCAATCTTGACGCATACAACCTATACCTAAAAGGCCGTCACGCATGGAATTTGAGAACCGAAAGCAGTCTCAAGAATGCCGTTGATTTTTTTAATGGGTCTATTGAAAAGGATGATACTTTTGCAGAAGCATACACGGGCCTTGTCGATGCATATGCAGTGCTGGGTTTTTACGATTTTTTGCCCCCTTCAGAGGCTTTTCAGAAAAGCCGCGCCGCAGCTAAAAGAGCCATTGCTCTGGATGGATCGCTCGCCCAACCCTACGCCACCTTGGGGTACATTGGTCTCTACTATGACTGGAATTGGAACGATGCAGAAAATAACTTTACAGAATCCATAGAGAGAGATTATAATTACGCTGTGGCTCACCAATGGTATGCCAATTTCCTGGTTGCAATGGGCAGGTTCAAAGAGGCCGAAGAAGAAGCTTCCATCGCTCTTAAACTCGACCCATTGTCGATGATCATCAATACGGTACAAGGATGGGTGCATTATTATTCGGGTCAATATGACAAGGCGTTGCTGAGATTTGATGAGGCCCTGATGATCGACCCCAATTATTACCTGGCCAGGTTATTTAAAGGACAGACTCTTGTGGTATCAGGACGGTATGATCAGGCAAAGACTGAATTTGAAAAGACCATCGAACTTACGGGAGAGTCACCGCTTAACCTGATCAACCTGGGCATGGTCTATGCCATGAATGGAGACCACGAAAATGCAAGAAACATTCTGAAATCAATGGAAGCAGGCAAATATGGTGAATACGTGCCTTCTTTTGAAATGGCCAAACTTAGCCTCATGATGAACTACAACGAGAAGGCACTTGACTATCTAAAAAAAGGCTACGATCAGCGGTCTCATTCCATGGCATTCTTAAATGTTGACCCACTACTCCAAAAGCTCAGATCTGAGCCAGCGTTTATCGAGCTCCTTCAAAAGGTTGGATTTTGAGTGCGTTAGTTTTTTTCCACGTTCAGCATGACCTGTTGATATGACCCCAGGGTATTCCTTTCCATGACATTGTGAACCGTCGTCGCTACCGACCCTTTGCCATGAATTATTTCAAATTGCGATTTCCAGTCTGCAGGAAGGCCAACCGAATTGTCAAGATCCGCCCATTTTTCAAAGGGATAAACAATCATTATATCAACCCCATCCTGACTTTTCAGTTCACTCACATATACCCTTCGGGCTTGATTACTTCCGTTCTTTTTAAGTACCTGTGAAACTGCACCTATGGCCTCAAGTACCTCATCCATTGAACCATGTGGCCTTAGAGCAATAAATTCCGCCAGAATTTTATCAGCCACAACCTGGTTGGCGGGATTATATCCCACATCATCCCGTCGCCTCCAATATTGAATTTTTCCCACTTCCCTGGCCGAGGATGCTACACTTTCCTCCCAATCGGTTCTGTGTCCTTCAGGCATGGATTTATCGAGATCTGAAAATGTCAAAGGACCCATCTCCCAGAACAAACTTCCAGAATGAGGCCCAGATAAAAGTTCAAAAAGATAGGCCTTGTGGGGATCCGAAGCATGATAAAGCTCATTATGCCTCTGTACGGCTTTGATCAGTTCTAACGCCTTGCCGGGATAAGGCTTTAGCAAGATAGATTCAAACATGACTTTTTGCCCCTCTTGGGTTTTTCCGGCTATAGACATGATCATGATCACCAAAAAATTTAGATAGCGCATAAGGTTCCTTTTGTATTTCAAGGGTTAATAATGATAACCAGATCCGTTGCAGAATGATCAAGCTTCCGTTGAAGAAAAGTCTGACTACGGTGGAAACTTAAAATACTTATAATCATGCTATTCAAGGATGAAATAAAGGATTCTTGTATCATGGTTCAGGCATTATCCCGGCGGTTTACCCATTACCTTTGCTATAAATCGGTGAAATGAAAATATGTATCCTTGGTTCTGGAAAGGTAGGGACGCACCTGGCTTCCGCCTTTTATAATAAAGGCCACATTTTGACACAGGTATTCAGCAGGAGTATTGAAAAGGCACAAGGCCTTTCTGAGATGGTTGCAGCTGAACCTATCAATCAAGTATCCAGCATAAAGAAAGGTGCAGATTTATATCTTCTCTGTATTCCGGATGATGCAATAGCCACTTTCGTTGGACAATTGGCAATTCATTTGCCACAGGATTCGATGGTAGCACATACGGCCGGTCATGTTGCCTCGTC
>JBFKOL010000252.1:0-6582 GCA_041628815.1 Saprospiraceae bacterium
GACGACGCTCAGATTGGTAGAATCATCTACGAATCAAGAGCGGTTGATTCATTATCTGGAAATGATGCGGCACATTCCTGACGGCTGGTCTGTTGATCACAGGTTGGCCTATTATTATTGGATGGACTATGCCATCTCTAACTTCCGTGGAGGTTCACTGTTCCAAAATTTCCTCGGGGAAATTAAAAAGGATTTTGAAACCACCCATCGCATTGACGAGCGCGACAATTTGGTCCTCCATCAACCCAAAATGCTCACAAAATCATACAGCGGTCCATTTACTCCGGTAACGCGCATCAGGGGCATATCGGACACGAGTTCCGTCTTCGTAAAGAATTGGGAATTTGAGGATCTTCAATATGTACTCGAATTGGTGAACTCACCAAGAAATCCTCGAGAAAGGGATTTTCACAGGGGCAAACGCATGTTTGAGAAAGGACTTTGCTACAATTGCCACCAAATGCTTGGGAAAGGTGGATCCTTCGGACCTGAAATGACCTATGCCGGTAACAGCTTTGGTATTGAACAACTTACCAGGACCATATTGTACCCTTCGGAAACCATAAACAGCCGATTCCAGGCCACCGATTTCCGATTAAAAGATGATATTACAATTAGTGGCAGGGTGTTATCAGAGTCCGATGCATTCTATGTGATCTCCAAGGATTGGACAGGTACGGCCACCGAGGAAATACCAAAAAATATGGTTGTCTCTTCCTCTCCTTCTGATATTTCTGAAATGACACCGGGCCTCGTCAATGGCATGGAAAAGGATGAAATTCTTGATTTGCTATACTTTATTACCGAGGTACCCTCGAGGATTGAAGACCCTATGGCATTTGACATTTTTGAATCAAAAACTGCATTTCACAAAAGCGATTCGTCCTATGTTGAATTGGTTAACTACAATGGCCGGGGTGAATTGAGGTTCAGGATAGCTACAGCTTCTGACGAGTTCAAAATCTATGAGGGCCCATTCTATGTTCATAAGACATCTGTCGTGGAAGCATATAAATGGTTGGACGGCGACCTAAGTGAAACGAAAAAACGTACAATTCATGCCTACGAGCCAAAAGTAAACGGTTTGAGATATGTGCTTCAAACCAATGCATCGTCCCGGTTTGAAATAGATCCCGATTCAGAACAAACCGTCCATGGAACTGTACCAAGATTGGATGTAAGGGACATCATTCAGGACCAGAATAATTTTAATATAACATTCTCCGGAATGCTCGATATAGAACAGGCTGGCGAATACACGTTTTATGCAAACTATGATGATGCCATCAGGATTTACCTAAACAACGTCATGGTAGCTGATGACGGCGACAATAACTGGGGAGGAAGCATTGAGTTTTCCATTCGGTTGCAAAAAGGAAAAATTCCATTCCGGTTAGCATTTTATGACCAACTATCTACCGAATACCTATTCGTGGAATACGAGGGGCCGGGGATTGACAGGATGGAAATACCCGCACACAAGTTTTTACTTGCAGCACCGGAATAGTGAGGTATCTATGTGAAGTATAGACTTTTAGTTATTCGATACAGGACATGTCTTTGTAGACCTGACTCCGGAGCAACCAGGGGATGATCAAATTCTCCTACTTTTTCCATTCTTATTTTCTGCATTACCCTTTCTGAAGGCGCATTCTGTATCGCCGTGAAAGAATAAATCTCAGACAGAGCCAAATGGTCAAAAGCATACTTGAGGCAGGCCTGGGCGGCTTCTGTTGCAAATCCCCGGTTCCAGTACTTTTTTACCAGGCGCCATCCGATTTCAACACAAGGTGTGAATGTACTTTCAAACCTGACCGGTGAAAAACCGACAAAGCCTATAAAACATCCATCCTGCAGATGTTCTGCAGCAAAGAATCCAAACCCTGAATCATCTATGAATTTATGATGTTTTTTCAGCACCATCTCACTTGACGAACGAGACCAAACCGAGGGAAAGTACTTCATGACTTCCGGGTCAGCATTCATTTCGGCAAATGGCACATGGTCCTTTTTCAACCAATTCCTGAGGCCGATGCGAGGTGTTTGTATGATGTACTTCATTGATCCCAACGAGTGATGGAGCAATGTAGTAAAGGAATCAATACAAAGGACTATTTTCGCCTCGTGATAAATCACCTTGCGATCGGATTGGTCATGACCTTTTTAGGCTTGTTGCCTCCGGGTATGATGAATATGACCGTAGTCAGGCATGCATTGTCCAACGGCATGACCGCAGCCCGTCAATTCGGTGGAGGAGCTGCTTTGATTGTTGGACTGCAGTCCATGATTGCACTTTCATTTGCCGAATGGCTACTCTCCAATCCAGATGTAGTGGATGGACTACGCAAATTTGCCGTAATCGTTTTTCTCGTGCTGGCTTTCTATTTCTACCGTTTGTCACGCAAGACGATGACCTTCCGTTCAAAAGATACCGCCGGTAAGTTTTTCCTCGGGGGAATGGCCATGTCATCGCTGAATATGCTGGCTATACCATTTTTTCTGGGTTATTCTACCATAATGAATATCAATGGCTGGTTGCAGTTTGCGTATCCGCAAATTCTGTTTTTCGTACTCGGTGCCATGATGGGCTCTTTCAGTCTATTCATGGTCTACGCCAAATTTTCCAGGTTTGTATCGGAAAGAGTGAGCTTCATTGCGGCAAATATCAACCTGATCCTCGCCATCCTCTTTGTTATACTTGCCATGATCTCCGTTTATTCATTGCACCTGGGTTGATCATTGTTTAATTTTACATTAATAAAAATTAAACAAAATTGATCTTCAGCTTGTTTCTTTTCTATGGCACACTTTCCAAGATTAAGTCCTTCAACAACGATCCTGTATAAAAAAGCTAACCACCAGGAATTGACAGGTCAAGAAGTAAAAAAGCTCACAGAAGAATTGTCTCAAATGGTAAATGCAACTGCAAGTGCCCTTTCGGAGAAATGCGGCCTTACCCATCGATCACAATGGTCAAGCGTAATGGGTACGGGATATGAGACCGAGAAAAATATTTGGAAGTTTAAAATTGGACTTTTCAGACAGGGAAGCAAATGTTATGACTTTATGATGGCATTTGATCCGGCCGAGAATGTAAAGTTGACAATTAAGCTCAACGAACAGTTCGTCACTGGCTCTACACGGTACGGAATGAATGCTCTCAAAAAGAGTACGGTCTTCAAGCGATATTTTTATCAAGTTGAGACAAAAGATCTGCGCAACGGAATTTTTCATACGACAATAACAAACCGCCAAGTGTCATCCAGGCACTTTGCAGAGTACATTTTACATATTACCAGCCAGTTGCATAATTTGTTAAAGGAAGGTATTACGCACGAAATGCTTACAGCAGCGTAAATCTTACAATTGGATGCCAACAGAGATACCGAGCGCATCAAGGGCTGGGTTCCTGGTTCTTCCCCTTATATCTGCATTCGAAAGATGAATATTGGTCACTTTAATAACCCACCAATTCGCATGGTTTGTCTTGATGGTAAAGGACAACCCATAGTGCGTCGTAAAATTCAATTTCGTTCCTCCTGCCGGGTAACCCTGAAGAAATAGGTTGGGCCCCACTCCATTGTCATAGTCAAGAACAAACTTGTCTTTTTTGATGATACTCCATTTAAAATAAGCACTGAAACCGAGTCCTGCCAAATGAGTTTCTGTACGTATTAACCTGATTCCCCCACCGAGGGAGAGCCTTTTTCGAAGTTCCAAACCTCTTCTAACTTCCAGGAATAGTAATGATCTTTCCTTGGCCCTGTTGTATTCTTTCCATCCCCCGAAGGCAAATTCACTGAACGTCCGGTTTTTATCTGTCAATCCATCTTTACTCAGCCATAGCGTGAGTCCAATGCCAAGCACATTGTAGAGCAATAACTTGTTGTCGGCAAAGTCGACAACATCAAGATCAAGAGGATCTTTAACGTCCCACGAGTATTGTGTATGAAGGTGAAGGGGAATCATGCAAAAACCCATTATAAGCAAGCATAAAAGCCGAATCATATAGGGTGGTTTCATATATTTAGGTCAAACGAATATAGCAATGAAGAATTTTCTCTGGAACAATGAGACTGCGCAGATCGACCTAAGTTTACTTGTGTTGCGGCTCGCTGCTGGCGGAATGATGGTGGTGCGGCACGGATGGCCAAAATTGCAAAAAATTTTGTCGGGCAATTTTGAGTTCGCCGACCCTATCGGCATCGGGCCTGTTCTTTCTCTCACCCTGACGACTTTTGCAGAATTTGTTTGCGCCATTTTTTTGATAATAGGGTTTAAAAGCAGACTTGCGAGTATTCCCTTGATGTTTGCCATGCTCGTGGCGGCTTTTATCCATCACGCTGACGATCCTTTCAACCGAAAGGAGTTTCCATTGTTGTACTTTGCCGTATTCCTGGTCATATTCCTGTCCGGAAGTGGTCGATTCGGGGTGGAACGTTCGTAGACAGTCAAAGTTTAACACTTTCTTTGCACAGGTCGGTGAGTGCATAGCGTCTTAAGATCAGACAAACCGTTCACATGAAGAACATCATTCTATTACTTAGCCTGGCTTATTTCAATATGCCCGTCAATCAGGACAGTGAGGCCAAAAAAATACTCGATAGGTTGAATGCCACGTACAAGACCTATGCTACATTGGAAATTCACTTTGACCTTGAGCTGAATTATCCAGAAAGGGAATATATACGCCAGCAAGGTTTGCTTATCCAAGACCGCAACAAGTATGTTTTCAAAACCCAGGATCAAGAAATTTACGGAGATGGCAAGGCCGTCTGGTTATACCTTAAAGAACGCAATGAAGTACAAATAAACAACTATGAAGAAGATGAAGAAGGCCTATCCATCGTGACACCAAAAGACCTGTTGCGGCAATACCAGACCGGGTCATTTGAATATGCCGTCACTGGTAAGGAAGGTGATTATACATTGATAGAGTTTAAACCTGTCGACGAAGACTCTGAGTACACAAAATTCAGGCTTACCATTGACGCCAGGAAAAACACCCTGCACAAAGTATTCGCTTTTGGTAAGGACGGTTCTAACATGTCGTTTAGCATCAGACGGCTTGAACCCAACAAACGCTATCCCCCCGAGACATTCACTTTTAATCCCGCGAAATATCCCGGTGTCTTTATAGAAGATTTACGGATCGATTAGGATTCTGCCAGGGTATCGGAGATATCTGTTTTCGAAGCAGAATAGGCCGGCAGTACTGCCGCAATAAATCCAATGATCAAGGATGCGGCCAGAAGCCAAAGCTCACTTTGAAGAAAAGTTCTACCATTGAACTGATATCGGTAATTTTCTTGCATCATTCCCCCTATGATTTCCATTCCCACATGGCTAAGCACGGTGCCGATGACATATCCTGCGAATGCCAATATCAGGCCTTCCAAAACAATCAGTGAAAATATCTTCCGTCGTCCGGCACCCATGACTCGCATCAACGCCAATTCATATCGTCTTTCTCTCAGCGACGAAAAAAGCGAAATGAAAATACTCATACCTGAGACCAGGACAATCACAATGGCCAGGATGCGCAGCGCACGCTCTCCTGTATCCATCATGCTAAAAAGCCTGTTGATTTCTATGGCCGGGGTCGCTGCCTGCATGTCGGTATTCTCATTGATGCTACGCTGCATATTTAAGGCCTGAAAATTTCGACCTTTAAACTTGATCAACAAATTGGTGATTTCACTATCACCATCTTCTTCGAGAAGCGGTTTTGGTGACTCATCTATATGGATATGATTGGGATCTGAATGGTCGTGGTCTTCATCGGCATGAACCACCATTCCATCGTGATCATGAACGAGCCAGAAGCTTTGAGGTGTCGTCAGAATGAGTTGATCCAAAACAGTACCCGATGGTTTGAGGATGCCTTTTACTACAAAGTCCATCGCATCCTCATGTTCCATGTCGTCGTCATCCATAAAACCGTGCGAACTCTTGAACCTGTCTTCTAACTTTAAACCCAGGGACCGAGCTACTGCTGCACCCGCCACGACTTCGAAATTTAATTTCCAGAGATCACCACGGTCGAGTTCAGCATTGTACCAATCCAGTATGTCGGTAATGGTGCCAACGATTCGGTATCCGCGGTAGGAGTCTCCCAAGCTCAAAGGAATGACTTCGTCGATCAGCGGATGTTGAGGATTTAGAAACGGTCTGATTTCACCAATCGAGATATTTCCGGTAGGCGCATCGACGTGATACATACTGCTTAGTATCATCTGAAGTGGGCTCCCTTTGGCACCGATCACCAAATCCACCTTGGCCAGGTTTTTTTCAAAGTTGTCCTGTAACTGTCTTTCTAATTGAAGCAGTAGCGAAATAAGACCGACACCCAGCGCAAAAAGGCTAAGACTGAGTGTTGCCGACAGGGGTTTGTCACGTATATTCTTCCAGCTGATCCACGCGAGATTCACAACACAATTTTTTCTGGAAAGAAATCTTTCAAACGCTGGTCGTGCGTCACGACCAGCAGGCTTGCATTCACAGAATTGGCCTGATCGATAAGCAGTTTGACCACCTCGTCGGTATTCTTATCATCAAGTGCCGAAGTAGGTTCGTCGGCAA
>JBFKOL010000253.1:0-6551 GCA_041628815.1 Saprospiraceae bacterium
CTGAATCGCGCTCAAGAGAATAAGAAAAAATGGTTCAGATTTTCGTTACCACCAAGTTCACATTCATCCGATTATGATAGATTTTTCTTAGATGTCGTTCTGGAAAACACTTATATGTTAGCTCTATACGACCATTATTACCTTATTATTCAGGAAGAAATATTGTTGGAACAAATGAAAGCTGCGCTTGAACTGGTCAAATCGGAATTGATTAAAAAGAGTCCTACAACTCATCATGGATGAATTGGGTGAAAAGTAAAAATCCTTCATCTTCCCTAAAATCAATTATGACAAAACCTGCTATTCCTCTACCTCATTACTCACTTGCACCTTCAACAAAGCTTTGATTTCTTCCAGTTCTTGCTTTAATGCTTCTATCTCAGATTGTTGGGAATTAAGTTGATACTCCTGCTCCTCAAACTTTTTCTGATATTCCTGTCGCATGGCTTTGGCTGCTTCGACGAGAAGGGGTGTCATTTTGGAATAGTCCATGCCCACTGCATCTAAACCGTTTTTCTCATAAACGACGATTTCTGGAAGAACTTCACCTACTTCTTCAGCTATAAAGCCTAATGAATGTTCTCCTCCATGATCTTCGTCCCAATTAAAATATATTCCACGAATTGCTAAAAGCTTATCCAGCGCATGTGATATTACTTTAATATTCCTTTTCCACCTCTTTGAAGACGCAGACCCATAATTTCGCGCAGCTACTGGATTTTCAGCGTAGAAATCAAAACTTGAACTACCACCTGTTCTACCAACTACGCCATGTCCGTCATCTGATGAACCCTTAACACCAATTCCAGTGCTTCCCGAATCACTTACCCCCATTACTCCTATCCCACCGACATTTGTTACGCCTCTCACTCCCGTACCCGAGTTTGTTTTTCCAAATATTCCCCAATTTGTATCGCTTTCTCCAAGAATTGCAGTACTGCTTGCATTATAGGTGTGCAATGTTGCAAATGCATTAATTGTTCCGATCCCCACATTTCCATCCTTCAAATTCATCGTTCTCATCCATCCACTGGTATGATTTTGTGGATTGTAATTATTATTCGTCCACATGCTCACAAGCCCGCTTCCTTCCGATGAAACTCCAAACGCAGTTCCGCCAGAATCCTGATCTTTAACGGCCATGATACCGATAACTTCCAATTGCTTGCCGATTTGATCTGTCCCAATCCCAGCTTTTCCCTCCACCACCAAATCCTGGGCAGGAAGAACAAATGAAAAAAGAAATAGAAACGAAGAGAAGATTGAAGCTTTCATAACAAAAGGGTGTTGGTTTACTCTTTTAAGATAATGAAAAGGTGTCATCCTCCCATTTACGTAACCGTTGAAGCAAAAATGACTTTAAGTCATACCCATCCGTAGGATATTTTAGTGCAGTTTGAAGTTGTTATTATTTAGGTTTTCAGTTCCCCGCGATTAAAATCTGTTCAATGAATTTTTAAGCTATGATGATTTGTACGGTCTTACCACTAAATACAACATGATTAGCCGTACAAAAAAGCATGAAGGTGTTCTATCTTTAATGAATGCTCACGTTTCTTCGGAAAATTCGAAAGTCATTGATCGTATCTGGTACTACCAGGAGGTATATGCTTTATGCCATTGGTGAGATAACGTTGGTGGTTATCGGTATTTTAATAGCTCTTCAGATCAATAATTGGAACGAGTGGAGGAAGGATAGGGTGATTGAAAAACGCATATTGATCGAGCTGAAAGGAAATCTGGAAAGGAACGCTGAAATGTTGGAAGATGTGATTAATCTATTAAATACCGTTCATAAATCCAGTCCTATAATCATTCAATTCATCGAGGATGATTTGCCATACTCAGACACATTAGATTTTCACTTTAGAGCAAGCATATCACGAGGGGTTCAACAAGTATTCGTTACACAGGAAGCATATAAGGCTTATTTGAATGTAGGTATAGATATAATCCAATCTGATTCTCTAAAAAATCGAATACTAAATTTATTTGAAGTCGTTTATACAAAACAACAAGAAACACAAAACTACCTGAAAGAATTCTATTACCAGGAACAAGAGTATTGGGATAGAAATTTCATCTATGATGGCGGCACTAAATTTAAACCTAAAGATGTGCATAGTCTTAAGAATGACTCCTACTATTATTCATTGTTGAACACCATCAATGGTCATAGAAAATGGATGTTAAATATCAATCAACAAACCCTGGAAGAAACAAATAAAGTCCTTCAATTCATCAAAGATGAATTGCAAAGTGCTGACTCCAGATGAATATCAGGACGTCAGTCTTGCCCTGACAAGCTCTGCTTCGTCAGGGAGGTGAAGAGTAAAAATCCTTCATTTCCCCCAAAATCAATTACGCCAAAACCTTCTATTCTTCGTCTGTATTACTCACTTGCACCTTCAACAAGGCTTTGATTTCTGCCAGTTCTTGTTTTAAGTCAGCTATTTCCGATTCCTGTTCCTCAAACTTAGCCTGGTATTCCTGTCGCATAGCTTTGGCTGCTTCGACGAGAATTGGTGTCATCATACTATAGTCCATACTGGATGCATCGACGCCGTTATTCTCATAAACTACGATAGACGGAAGCACCTTGCCTACTTCTTCGGCGATGAAACCTATGTCATCATGCCCGCCGTGTTCTTCGTCCCATGTGAAACTTACACCGCGAAGTTGGGATAGTTTTTTCAATGGGTGAGGCAGGTTTTGAATGTTGCGTTTCCAGCGACGTGAAGAAGTTGTGCAATAGTTAGTGCCGCTACCAACGGCATCAAAGTCACAAATTCCACCGCTTCCCTTTACACCGGTACCACTAAAACCGGCACCCGTTATTCCAGTTTGAAAACTCCACGCATAGATAGCGCCGTCGTTATCTGGACTATTCTCTCCAACAGTAAGTTGGGCAGCACTTGCACCAGCACCAATTCTTACTCTACCATCTGGCCATATCCTCATGCGCTCATAACCCCTATTGTCATATGAAAAAAACTCCTCTCCTTCAACTGTTGGATTCAGTTCATCCGAGTCCCTTGTGAAAAATGAAATTCCTTGAGCATATAATAATTCAATAGCACTTACTCCATCTGCATTGCTATGGGAATATTCCACCCGGTTGTCAATGGTTTGACTTACACGGGCTTTATTAGCTATCACTGTAGCCGCACCTGCACCCGTTTCACCTATGTGCGTATAAAACATTTTAATGTTCTTTTTCAAACCGTTTAAATCAATTGCTTCGGTGGGATTGTTTGTATTCTGTCCAATATTACCTTCTACCACCAAATCCTGGGCAGGAAGACCAACAGAAAAAAGAAAGAGAATTGATAAGAAGATTGAAGCTTTCATAACAATAGGGTGTTGGTTTACCCAATTAAAATAGTGATTTCGATAGGTTTTAGAAAATTGGTTTCCCCCGACATGTGAGGCGCATAGGTTTGGGTATTAATGAATCTACTGAAACGAACTATTTAGCTATGATAGCATAGTACAGTCTTACCACTAAATACAACTTGATAAGCCTTCCAAAAAAGCATGAAGGTGTTTTTTTATCTTTAATGAATGCTGACTCTTCTACGGAAAATACGGAAGTCATTGATTGTATCTGGAAGTGTAAGGAAGTACTTTCTCTATGCAATAGGCGAAATCGCTTTGGTGGTGATTGGAATTCTAATTGCCTTACAAGTCAACAATTGGAATAATGAAAATGCAGATAAAGAGCGAGAAGGAGATTATCTGATGGCTCTTAAAAGTGATTTTCAGCAGATCAATCAAGAGTTTGAAAATAATAAATGGGAGCATGAAACAGTAAAATCAGGGATGGAACAAATTCTCGACTGGATCGAGGAGGGAAGGGTCCCTACTAACCAACAACCGAAGTTTGATTCTTTATTGAGCAATGTGTTTTATAGGTCTTCCTTTGATCCCCCTCAAGGTACTATCGAGACCATTCTCGGATCGGGCAATGTCGCCCTTTTAAGCAACAGAGAGTTAGTATCTCTTCTTACCCAATGGACATCGATTGTCGATAATTATCAATCTGAAGAACTTCGGGCTGTGGATCACTTTTACGAGACGATTTATCCTTATTTGTCAGATCGGGTGAATATGCAAGACATGGATAAAAGTATCCCAACAACATTGCGGTGGCCTCATGAGTTGACAGATGCACACGAACTAATAACCGATCAAAAATTTCACAACGTCATTTACGTGCATTGGGTCATTCAATGGAATGTACTTGACAGATATGCTCTGAATATTGATCAATCAATAAAAGAGATTTTAGAGTTGATTGACAAAGACTTAGAAGCAATTTGATTCCTTATCTTAAAGATCACGCCAGTATTAAAATTTGGCGCTTAAATAGCATGCTCACATTCCTAAGAAAAATACGGAAGTCATTGATCGAGTCTGGTTCAGCACGGAAGTATCTGTTGTATGCCATCGGGGAGATTCTACTCGTTATGATTGGTATTCTGTTAGCATTGCAGGTGAATAATTGGAATGAGTGGAGGAAGGATAGAATCAATGAGAGAATATTGCTAATGGAATTGTCCAAATCACTTGAGACTAATTGTCAAGATATTGAATTTAGTATTGAATGGCTTTCAACTGCAAGAAGATCGATGGAAGTTGTCAAATCAATTTTGACCAATTACCAACCTTATTCAGATACATTGGATGTACATTTCGCACAATCTATGAATACAACTTCAATAGACCTTGACAAAAGCATATTTGAGAAATTGAATAATCAAGGCTTGGGAATTATCGAATCTGAAACATTGCAAAATGAAATAACTAATTTATTTGGATACAAATATCCAGTCGTTGAGAATTTGCTTCAAGACTATAAGGTCCATGCTCCCTATATCAATCAATACCTCGATAGACATTTCATAAAACACTCGGTTAGTGGTTGGAGATACTTCACACCCATGGACTATACCTTCATACAAAATGACAATTTCTTTCATTCAATTCAAAGTGATAATCGAATGCGCGCAGAAGGAATAGAGTTTGTATTGAAAGGATTGTTAGAAGATTCTCAAAAGGTCCTCCAACTCATCAAGGATGAATTGGGTGAGTGATCTTTGATGGGAAGATACCTTCTCAGCCGATCTAGATGATCGACCTATGAACGTGCCGAGCTGTTCATTACCGACTACGATAAAGGCGATTCACATCATACGTTTTTCGGCCATAAAGACTCTGGCAAGTATCGATATACAACGATACCCTGTACCTATAAGCAGAGAATAGATCTACTACCTATACTAAAGTCTAAGTAGTATACCTATCTAACCATCTCCTTACAACGTCAAACGTTCCGTCTAAGCGAGACATAACACTGATGTCCCTCACTTGCATCGTCCCACCCTTTCTGTAAAACTGCAAGGGCACGATTGTTTTGCAGGTTATACGATTCTCGTAGAACTGTAATCTATGAAGAATGTCAGGAAACGGTCAAACCCGAAAATTAGTTTGTGTATGGACTGCTCTGTTCGAAATATCGGCAGATTGGGCAATCTCAAAAGGAGAGTTGATTACCCTTTTCATACCTAAAGCCTTACCTCTTGTTTTTTCATTTTGTCTAGTTAGTGAGTCAACCATCCAATAAAAGCTTTCTCCCACAAATCTCTTACACCACCAACAATTCAAAAGAAACTAATTAGATTTACAGCTAAGGGATATTATAAATGCTACTAAAGTGAAATATGGCTAAAAACCACTCATATGCACTGGAGAATTGGAGACGCTGGCTGATTGAAGGACTCGTCATCATATCCAGTATACTCCTGGCTTTTGCCATTGACGCGGCCTGGGAGATCAATCGCCAACGTCATGAGGAAACGGAGATTTTAGACGGCCTTCAACGTGAATTTGAGGGTTATCGCGACTATATAAAAGGCACTTTGGTACGCCATACGGAAATGATGTCTGCCATGGAGGCCATACTCGTTTCCATTGAGGCAGGCTCGTGGTCTTCTTCCGAATTGAGCTTAGACCAGGCCATTGGTAAAACCCTGCTTCCCCCAACCTCTGATCTCAGGTTTGGATTTCGGGATGCATTGGCTCAGTCAGGACGCCTGGAATTGATAAGAGATCGTCCCTTAAGAGAGAAACTCGCCAATTGGCCAAGGTATTATGACGAGCTCAGTGATGACGAAGAAATAGGACGCAAGATGGTTTTGGAAAACCTCATTCCACACCTGGCCGAGGGTGGATACTATTTAGCCAAAGCAATGATTGAACTGGGATTCACCCAAGAATGGCCTGTCACCAGACATTCGATTTCAGATGACCAAAATGCCCCCCAACGACTGCTGTCCGATCCTGAGTTCCGCGCTCTTGTTGAGGTTCGATACAGTATGTGGAATCATGCCAAAGGTGAATACCAGGCGACACTTAAAGCAGTGGAGGAAATTCTTATTGATATGGAAAGGATTGGATTGGAATAGGGGGGATGCCGGTTGTCCGGTTGTCCGGTTGTCCGGTTGTCCGGTTGCGGATTAAGGTATTAATGCTCCAGTTGTAATCCCAAA
>JBFKOL010000254.1:0-6541 GCA_041628815.1 Saprospiraceae bacterium
TACCTATCTCTGCGTTACATGGTGACAATGTTGTGCACCGTTCAGATAAAACGAAATGGTATGACGGGCTAACCCTAATGTATTATCTCGAAAATGTGCACATCGCCAGTGATCATAACTTCATTGATACCCGGTTTCCCATCCAACTGGTCATTCGGCCCAATACCGACGAATTCCATGACTTCAGAGGTTATGCAGGACGCATTGCAGGAGGTATCATGAAAAAAGGGGACGTAGTTAACCTGCTTCCTTCAGGATTTACGACCACCATTAAGTCGATTTATGGTCCAGATGGAGAAATGGAAGAGGCGTTTCCTCCTCAATCAGTGACCGTTACAATCACCGATGATTTTGATCTGGACAGGGGAGATATGATTGTACGGGAAAACAATCAGCCAGATGTTAGCCAGGATGTCGATGTCATGATGTGTTGGTTTGATCAAACCAGGCCCCTACAATTAAGAGGAAAATACGTGCTTCAGCATACGACTCAATCTGTACGATGTATTGTTAAGGAAATTCGATACAAGCTCAACATAAACACCCTGCATCGCAATATCGAGGATAAAGAAATCAAGATGAACGACATCGCCAGGGTAGTTCTCAGGACTACCAAGCCCCTGTTTTATGATGCATACCGAAAAAACAGGATCACTGGAAGCATAATCCTCATTGATGAAGTATCAAACAATACGGTAGGTGCTGGAATGATAATCTGATTCGATGAAACAAGACGGCCCAATTGTCATTATGGGATTTGGCCGATCCGGAACTACCTGGGTTTCTGATATTGTCTCCAAGTCTCTGGGAAAAATTATTCTTTTTGAACCCTTTCATCCTGCCGTCTTCGAATATGCCGACTACTTCTGTTATCGAACCGTCGACACACCAAAATGGTCCGAGATCCTGAAGGAACATACCAAAGCAGCTGTATCGAAAAAGCTAAAAAACAGGTGGTTGTTAAGAAATCATCTCAATAGTCCTTTGGAGGAAATTTCAGAAGATCACTTGGATTATGTATGGAGCAATGTTTCGGTGGCAGGTCTTAAAACCATCAGACAAAACTTCAATATCGAGTGGTGGCACAATGAGATGGGTGCCCGTATTCTTTTCGTTATTAGACACCCTCTGGCCGTCATATCTTCAATTACACAACGGTCCAGGTTCTTTTATGAGTTTGGCTGGGATTTTCATTGGACCCATTTTCTGAATCGTACATTGGGGGATTTGGAGTTTGCACAAAAGGTCAAATACATAGCTCAGGGGTGCGATCTTTACGAACAAAAAATTGCCTTTATGTGGTCAGTGACTCATATCGCTGCTCTTAATTCGACCAACTGGCTTGGTATCATCCCGATTTATTACGAAGATCTGTATAGCGATCCTTTTGGCGGGGCATCAGAATGCCTGAAACTTATTGGAGAAGAAAAAACAATACATCCTTCTTACCTATTTACACCTTCCATGCTCACAATGAAAACTGCACATCCTTTTTTGTCAGCTGGCTCCTATCAAAAGTTGCCTAAGGCCTTTTGGAAGGATCGACTCAAAAGTCAGGAAATAAATAGAATCAACGAGGTGATACAGGAATTGATGCAACACGATGAACGATTTAACCGCATGATGATAGAACGGAATTATATTTACCGTCCATGAGTTCCCTTCGCAGTGCATTCTATTCTGTTTCTGGCACTTTACTAAGCCTGTCTATTGCACTGTTTGGGATGGTGGTCCTGGCGAGACTGGTGGCTATTGAAGATCATGGTATTTACGCTATTGCATATTCTATATTTCTGATATTTCAGCCATTTATAGATTTCGGGCTTACACCTGTCTACATCAAACTCGAAAAAATCCTTCCCCGAACAAACAGTGTTTTTTTCTTTTTTAACATCGTCATAGGTATAGGAATAGCCATATTCCTGATGGCCCTATCTCCTGTTGCCGTTATTGTATTTGAGAATGACTCACTTATTGGGGTGATGCTCATTTTATCTGTTTCAGTAGTGTTAATGTGTGCCGGCAATCAACCTACGAGTCAACTTTTCCGGGAAAAACGATTCTTCATTGCTGAATGCGTGAGAAACATATCTGATTTTATGGCTGTTATTCTCGCCATTTTGTTGGCTTTGTTGGACTTCGGCCTCTGGGCATTGGCGGCTAAATTTTTCTTCTTTTCCTTTTTCAGATTTCTAAGTGCATGGATAGCGGTTAGGCCCCAATACCAATGGGTGACATTTTCAGATTTAAAAGCCTATGGTTCTTCAATCAAATTCGGAGGATTCATCACCGCAAGCAGATTCATCGCCGGATACGCAAACAATCTTGACAAACTTGTCATCGGTAAGGTTTTCGGAGAAAGTGCTGTAGGTCATTATGAAAAAGCCCTGGTAATTGTCAGTAAACCTAATACTCTAAGGAACGCTCTTTCCACTCCTGCCGTTTCTCATTTGGCGCGATCTCCCAAATCGCGTTATAATCAATCCTATTACCTCCTTGTCTACCTATTGAGTTTCTTTGCCGGGATTCCAGCGCTTTTTTTTTGATTTATGGGGAAGAAATCACTGTTTTTGTTCTTGGAGATCCCTGGCAATTGGCTGGCCAACTAGTGGCTTTGTTGTCGTTGCTGGGATTTGCCCTGATACTCAAAGGCCTTGTAAACATAATTCACATCAATGAAGAACGGGGAGATCGCTTGCTCTATCACCATTTATCAAGCCTGTTTTTTATCTACAGCCCGTCCCTTTTTATTCTCTTTGCCTACGACATTTCTCTCGAGGAATTTACATTGTTATTTTCTGCAATCACTTTGCTGTTTTGGTTCTTTGCATTGTTTCACTCCCTCTATACTTATGACCGCAATGTCCGGAAAGTCATTGCCGCTTCTCTTTATCTGATCATTATGTCCTCGGTGTTTTGTTCGTGTGGTCTGTATTTAAAAATGATGCTAGATCTTACTTGGTGGTTGGAAATCTTACTGGTCGGTATGGGTTCACTTTTCTTGACTGTAGTCATATTGACGTTACTTTTTTACCATATTGTACGTCAACAGTATATTTTTGTCAGAGATAGACTACCCTCCATCAAGTCGTAAATTTTAACACAGTTTTCTGGACTGAGCTTGATGTCAAATGCCAGCCTTATTATATCATCTTCTAAATATCATCATGTCGTATTGAACGTGTTGAATATTTGTGTCATCCTTGCGTTACTCAGGCTTACCAACTTCAACTACCTGCTTTCAATTTTTTTGGGCCTCCCGACAGAGATCAATCATACGGGTGGCAATGCTTTTAACTTTACCAATTACATCATTCCTTTGGTTCTGTTCGTTTATTTAATCTCTCGGCGCGATGTTATACGAACCAACTGGGGGGCGCTTTGGCCATTCGGCGTGTTAATCTCGATTTATCTTTTCAATTCTCTGGCAAGTCCTTATGTCAATATTTCATGGATGGTGTACCAAATGGTTTTTATAGGTTCCGCCATCGTTATGCATCTCGTGGCAAGAAAGGTGTCGAACTATTATAGTCAGAGGTTTGAAAAAGGCTTATTCCTGTTCTTTTGGTTATGCATTGCATTCGTCATCTTTTGCACTTACCAAGTTTTAACAGAGGTGTCCCTGGCCTATGCTTTTTCGGAGTACAACGATGCCTTTGTTCATGGTCTCGATGATTTTGGTGTGATGAAGCAACGATTTGGTTATCTGCTTGGATTTCTCGTAAGCTATGCTCTTTTTGTGTTGCGGCATCCCTTCTGGAAATATTCCGTCATTTTTATTTTGCTTTTTGCGGGTTTTGGCATACGCAGCTATATTCTTGGGCTTACAGGAGCAGCTCTTATCTTTTCGGCAAGGCGACCGTTCAGGTTTTTAGTGGTCTCGGCAATCGCTTTGTTTTTGAGTATCGTAGTTTTGAAGTCATATTTTGGGAATTTACTGTTCGATACCCGATTCTATTCCTATCTCAATGCATTCCACATCGTTCAATTTTTCCCTTTCGGTGTAGGTCTAGGGGGTTATCCTGTCTACACAGAGATGTTTATGAATAATTTGCTGGCCCAATTCTATAATGTAAATGCTGTCCTGGATTATATCCCGACGGCCCCAGAATCAGATATTGTGCATATAATGGCAAGTCTGGGAATACTTCTCGGATCTGTCCATTTACTGATCCAGACAAGACTGGTCTATTATACGTTCAAGATGCTGCATTCCTTTCGATCATTTGAAAAATGTGTGCTTTTCTACTTTTGTTTTATGACCTTCTATGGGATAAGTGAAGACTCTATTTTCTCTATTAATTATTGGATCTTTTTCGGTTTGTCCTCGGGAATTGTTTCTTCCGCCCTATACCGCAAAAACAAGCAGGGATTATGAGTGGTATAGTTTCAGTGATCATGGCTTGCTACAATGCTGAAAAGACGTTATCCCAAGCTGTTGAAAGCATTCTCTGCCAGACTTTTCGCGATTTTGAGTTCATCATAGTAAATGATGCAAGTACTGACAACACTACGGACATTTTGCATTACTATCAGGCACGCGACAACAGGGTCATTTTGGTAAACAATGATATTAACATTGGGCTAGCCGCTAGTTTGAACCGCGCTCTTCTTGTTTCAAAGGGCCGTTTCATCGCAAGAATGGATGCCGATGATGTAGCGAATCCCAAACGCCTGGAAAAGCAGCTTGATTTCATGCTTCAACATTCAGCAATAGACGTGTTGGGCACGGCCATTAAAAAAATCGACAGGCGTGACGACACGCCATTAGGTGTCGCATTCCTCAGTGAGACCCATGATGATATCGTCTCGAAAATTTTTATTAAGCCCCCGGTATATCACCCGACAATCATGATCAAGAAGTCAGTTTTCGAAGCATACGGGTATTATGATGAAAACATCCGATGGGGTGAGGATGCGGATCTTTGGTACAGAATTTACGATAAAGTGCGGTTCCATAATCTTCCTGATGTCTTGCTCACCTATCGCGTGAAATCGCGCCTGGATGTTTCAAAGGCTGTTAGCAACTTGAAAAACAAATGTTCCCACCTGAAACGGCGAAACATTCTGGCGGCATACATCCCGGTCCTCTTGAAAGACGCATTGACTTTTTCTTTCAGGATTCTAAAAAATTACTGAACCTTGACACTTGATAAGCGGCCTCGTTGGAGGATTAAACTGGGAGCACTACAAAGGTATTTTCTTTGGAACACCCCGTGGAATAACAATGGCTTCATACGTGTTTCCGAGTTTCCAAAAAGTGGAGGTAGTTGGTTGTGTGAGATGATCAGTATGTTATCCGGCTATGCTTTTCCCAGAAATCGTTTTGTTCCTATGGGTAATGCGGTGTTACACAGTCACTACAAATGGAATAGATGGGTAAAAAGGCCCATTGTTCTGATTCGCGACGGACGTGATGTCATGGTTTCCGCGTACCATCATTTTCTTATTAATCGCTATGCTGACAATGACCCTCTCGTTGACAAATGGCGAAAGACTCTGCTATTCAACGACTACCAGGATGTCCAAGCTAATCTCGCTGGTTTCATCCAGGGGTTTCATAAACATTATCGGGTAGGCGGTCAGGGTATGACCTGGTCGGGTCATGTTTCGTCCTACCTGGATCGCCAAAATGTGTGCGTAGTGAAGTACGAAGACCTATTATCGAATACACGCGCAGAGCTTCATGCCATTCTTTCTTTTCTAAACCTTGCTGTACCTGATAAAAAGAAAATTGACGATGTAATTGCCTTGAACAGTTTTCATCACAAATCAGGACGAAAACCCGGTCAGGAAGATAAAGCCTCCTTTTTGCGCAAAGGCATAGCTGGAGACTGGAAAAACTACTTTAATGAAGAAAGTTACAGGATATTTGATGAGCTCTATGGTGATCTTTTGATTCATCTCGGTTATGAAAAAAACCGCAACTGGTTTTAGCTTTTGAAAAAAATAGTTGTAATAACAGAGGAAGGGCGGGGAGGTGGTCCGCTTTACAGGATACCCGCCATTGCCCAACAATTGGAAGGGTCGATTTCAACAACTATTCTTTATCCCAAAGCAACGGATATTTTTGCCTACCACCCCCCTTCTAAAAAGATATTTTATAAGCCAATCTCTCTTCATCCTCTCACAAGAAGTCCCATTGGGTTGATGCTTTACGTGTGTCTGTTTCTCCCAGAGGTGATTCAACTGTACCGTTTTTTCAAATCGGCACGCCCGGATCTCGTACATTGCAATGGTTCCTGGCAATTCAAAGGAATTATTGCCGCGAGATTTGCCGGGGTAAAGGTTCTTTGGCATATGAATGATGCACACCAACCTTTTATTATCAGGAGGTTGTTCAGATTGTTGTCGAAACTCCCTGCAGCCTATATTTTCGCTTCTAATAGAACCAAAAACTATTATGCTTCTATCAGTCCGTTTGTTCTTCAAAAAAAGTTCCGGGTCATCCAGGCTCCTGTCAGAAATGGGTTCTCTGCCAATGGGCGTAAAGCCATGATGCCAGGAAATGGTTTAAAAGTGTTGTCTGCCGGCTATATCA
>JBFKOL010000255.1:0-6539 GCA_041628815.1 Saprospiraceae bacterium
GGAACACTATCTGAAGCAGGAGGGGTACTTACTTTTATGGATGGTTCCTTATCTCCTGGTGAAGAATGTTCTTTCAGTGTTACGGTAAATGTACCTGATGGTACCAGTATTAGTACCTATGCCAATACGACCACAAATGTATCTGCAACGGTTGAAGGTGTAACTGCAACCTCAGCCCCAGCTCAAGATGACCTTAAAATTACAGGACTTAAGTTCCGCAAAGAATTTCTCGATGACCCGGTAATTGCTGGTGGGACTACCAAGCTCAGATTTACCATTGAAAATGTTCATCCAACAGAAGCTGCAACGATTGGCAGCTTTACAGATGATCTCGATGCTGCAATATCTGGCTTAGCAGCAACATTGCCAGAAAGTATGAATACCTGCGGCGGGACAATGACAGGATCTTCTGGCAATACATACCTCACATATACTGGTGGCTCATTAGCCGCAAACACCTCATGCATCATTGAACTGGATGTTACGGTACCCGCCGGTACTGGTGATGGATTATATGTAAATAGTACAAGCGCTTTATCTGCCAACCAGGGAGGGAATGTTTCGATTGATCCTGCTACAGATGTCCTCGAAGTCAATTCCACCCTCCTGCAACTCACCAAAGAATTCACCGACGACCCGGTAGAACCCGGTGATCCTGTAACCATCGAATTTGTCCTGACCAATCTCGATGCGGACAACCCGGCATCGATGATAGATTTTTCCGATAATTTCGGGGGAGCTCTACCAGGATTTACTTTCGATACTGAGGATTTCAATAGCTGCGGAGCAGCAGTGGGCGTACTCGGGACCGGCCAGATCGTTGTCACGGGAGCAAGCCTTGGAATGGGAGGCACCTGTACCTTGAGATTTACCGGTACGGTACCGGCCGGCGCCACTGAAGGCTCTTACACGAATACCACAAGCGATATAACTGGGGATATAGGTGGATTAAGCGTCGAAGGCGACGCGGCCAGCGATGACCTCATCGTGACAACCACGTCCCTGACACTGACCAAATCTTTCGATGGACCGACAGTCGCCGGCGGCACGCCGCAGCTGACTTTTATTATTGCCAATAATGGCACGTCTGCCGAAACTGACCTCGATTTTTCGGACAACCTCGATCTGACCTTGTCGGGCTTGACGAGGACCGGTACCAGCAGCAACACCTGCGGATCAACCGTAGCCGGTACTTCCTTGTTGACTTCAACAGGCGGTTCAGTTGCTGCCATGTCGCAATGCACGATCGTCGTCGATCTCCAGGTCCCTGCCACTGCGGCACCCGGTACTTATCTCAATACCTCTTCCGTGCTAAGACAGGCCGGTATTGCCGTGGCTCCTGCAGCGACGAACAATCTCGAGATAGAACCCCCGCCGACTTTTGCCAAGTCATTCTCGCCGGACCCCATAATTGTTGGAGAAACAAGTAAGCTGACTTTTACCATCGACAATTCGGCAAGCGACCTTGCTGCTTCTTCTCTGAATTTTACGGATAATCTCCCTGCAGGCATGACCATTGCTGATCCTGCGAATGCCATGAATACATGTTCCATGGGTACTTTGACAGCAGATGCCGGTACTTCCACTATCTCCTATACCGGAGGAAGTGTTGGCGCCGGTGCTTCTTGTACAATTATGGTTGATGTAACCACATCCGCAACAGGAACTTTCATGAACACAAGCGGTGATCTCACATCCTCATCCGGAAATAGCGGTTCAGCAAGTGACAACCTGACGGTCAACTGCACTATGCCAACAGCGACCATTTCAGGTACATCAACGGTCTGTCAAAACGACGCCAGCCCCAATATCACCTTTACCGGCGCTAACGGGACACCACCCTATACCTTCACCTATAATATCAATGGCGGCACCAGTATGGCCGTCTCGACAACGGGAATGAATACTTCGGTAACCGTAGCCGCTCCCACTTCTTCAACAGGCGGCTTCAACTACAACCTCGTCAGCGTCGAAGATGCCAATATGTGCAGCCAAAACCAATCCGGTACCGCCACCATAACCGTAAACCCCCTGCCAACGGCCACGATTTCTGGCACAACAACAGTTTGTCAGAATGATGCCAGTCCTGATATTACCTTCACCGGGGCCAACGGTACGCCTCCCTATTCCTTCACCTATAATATCGATGGCGGTACGAATATGACCGTCTCTACAACGGGAATAAATACCTCAGTTACCGTAGCAGCTCCCACTTCGTCAACAGGTGTCTTCAACTACAACCTCGTCAGCGTCGAAGATGCCAATATGTGCAGCCAAATCCAATCCGGTACAGCTTCCATCACCGTAAACCCCCTGCCAACGGCCACGATTTCTGGCACAACAACAGTTTGTCAGAATGATGCCAGTCCTGATATTACCTTCACTGGAGCAAACGGCACGCCACCCTATACGTTCACCTATAATGTCGATGGCGGTACGAATGTGACCGTCTCTACAACGGGAATAAATACCTCAGTAACCGTAGCCGCTCCCACTTCGTCAGCAGGCATCTTCAACTACAACCTCGTCAGTGTGGAGGATGCCAATATGTGCAGTCAAAATCAGTCTGGTACGGCTACCATCACCGTAAACCCCCTGCCAACGGCTACCATTTCTGGTACAGCAACGGTTTGTCAGAATGATGCCAGCCCCAACATCACCTTCACCGGCGCCAACGGGACACCGCCCTATACATTCACCTACAATGTCAATGGTGGCACCAATATGACCGTCTCTACAACGGGAATTAATACCTCAGTAACTGTAGCCGCCCTTACAACGGCTGCAGGAACATTCGACTATGACTTGGTAAGCGTGGAAGATGCCAATATGTGCAGCCAAAACCAGTCCGGTACTGCCACCATTACTGTCAACCCCTTACCCACCGCCACCATCAGTGGAACTACGACCGTATGCCAAAACGAACCCAGTCCGTTGATCACCTTCACGGGCGCTAATGGAACACCGCCGTACACCTTCACCTACAATATCAATGGGGGACCTGATCTGACGGTATCCACTTTGGGTGCGGCCACCTCGGTAACCGTAGCTGTTGCGACTGCCACCCCCGGCACATTCAACTACAACCTCGTCGCCGTCCAGGATGCCAACTTGTGCAGCCAGACCCAGTCGGGCACCGCTACCGTCACAGTCGTAAGTCTTACACCTGCACCCGCAGCAATCATCGGCCCAGAATATACCTGTCCCGGTCTTGACAACGTACCCTACGAAGTGGCGGCAGTTCCCGGAGCGACTTCGTACCAATGGAGCTTTACCGATGCGGCCGTTATCATCCATGGCAATGGGACGCGATTTGTCTCGCTCGATGGTATCACCCAGGCCGGTACATTGACCGTAATCGCAGAAGGTCCCTGTGGACCTTCTGATCCGACAACATTTGATGTGCTGATTGCCTCACCACAGGTATGTGTCGTAGCGGATTGTTCAAGAAATGTGGTTTTTGTAGATGATGAATTATTGGATTTGGCAGGCATGACCAACATCTTCAAAGCCATTCAAAAGGTCCAGTCTGACGCAGTCATAGAAGACGGGGAAGTGGTTGTTTTCAAATCACTGGTACACGAACTATTCCCGTTTTTTACCGTGATCCAGGGCGGTACTTTTGTTGCACAGATTGAAAGTTGCGCGAATAATTTTAACAAATACAACCAAAAGGAGTAACTTGCCATTTCGAGAATTTTTCATATACGTAAAGTTTTCATACATAGACCAATCTCAAAATGAAAAGAACCATGATCCCTGTCTTGAAAGCGTTGCTTCTCTTATTCATCATTGGTGGTACGTTCGTAAATGCGCAAATCCCGGGAAATGATGACAACTTACCTTGTGTAAATCAGGTTTTTCTCGAAGACTTCTCTTCGGAAGTTCCACTGGGATGGGAAGGTGATTTCATGCTTCTCGAGCCACCGCTTGCTGAAGGATGGATACTGCAGAGCGGACCAACTCCAACCACCAACACTGGTCCCGATGTCGCTTTTTCGGGAGATTATTACCTCTATCTCGAAACTTCAGGTCCGGCCGGTACCGGGGAAAAATATACGGTTTCCACGTCTTCAATAGACTTGACGGCTATCCAGGAGGTCAGTCCGACTGTTCGCTTCAGGGTACTGATGTACGGAGAAAATATGGGTTCCCTTTTCTTGAATGTACTGAGTGGTCCCGGCTTTACCAACCGTGAAAACGTTCTTACCATATCAGGACAACAACACAACTCGGGAGATGTGTCCAATTGGGAAGAGGCATTTGTCAACATCGGACAATACGAAGGAGAAGTGATTCGGCTCGAATTTGTCGGTATGAAAGGCAACGGCAGCCGGGGCGATATAGCCATCGACTTGCTGCAGGTCTGTACGGATCCCAGGATTCCGACATTGGGAGAATGGGGAATGATCATCTTAAGTCTTTCTTTCTTGATCATAGGTGTGGTCTTTATCCGACAACGACGCGGATCAATGATCGGCGCTTAATCTTTTTGGGGAAAAGACAACTGGTTCATTTCAATAACCTGTCTTCAGCACTGGCCATCAGTCTTGTTCTATTTCGACAACCTTGTTCACATCGCTGACCGTTACGTTGGTTTCTTCTCCATTCGGCCAGATGACCCTGATCTCGGCTTCACCGCTTTTACCCAATCCGAAATAGGCCGTTTTTGGATGTGCCGAAAGGTAACCGGTAGTAGAATGGATCTCCCGCCATTGATTTTTTAAGGATCCGCTCGAAACCAAAACTTTTGCACCTATGGCATCACGGCTCACACCTTTGTCCGGATTGCCCTCTAGTCGTACAGCCAGCCAATTATTGTCATACCGCTCAGCTTTGTTCTCATAGAAATAGGCTTTACCATGATAGTTATTAACAACGACATCCATATCACCGTCCTGATCGAAATCGAGGTATGCTGCGCTGCGGGAAGTGTGGTACAGGTCCAGGCCCGACTTTTTAGACAGGTTTTCCAATTTCCCGTTGCGATTTTCAAAAAATACGTTTGATTCTTTCGAACTTTCTGCATAGGTAACTTCTCCAGCAACGCCTTCAGGACTGCGGTAATAGGTGTTCTCAGTTCCATAAACGCTGTAATCATTCATACCGTTGAGGCAGTACAGATCCTCATCACCATCGAGGTCAAAATCGAAAAAGTCCGCGTCCCAGGCCCACCCTGTAGACGAATAACCGCGGCCCACAAGGTCCGATAGCTGATAGCCCAGCTTTCCTTCTTTTTCCCGGGAAATGAACAGATCATTGGCCTCTACCACGCGCATGGTGGCAAGGGACCGGCTGTCGAAATGCATCGGCATATCTTCGTTGGGCGATACGTACTTGTCGTCTTTGGTCATGACGACGATATTGGAAATATAAAAATCCGGGTACTGGTCGCGGTTGAGGTCAGCAATGCCGACATTCATGGTATAGGATGGTTTGTCCGTCCCGTATGTTTTGCTTCTGTCCTCGAATGTGCCATTCCTCTGGTTGATGTAGTACCCATTCCTGCCAAAGTCGTTGCCTACGATGATATCCTGCCAGCCATCGTTGTCGATGTCACTGTGTCCCACCGCCTGCGTCCAGCCGGAGTTTTCCACGCCGCTGCCATCGGACACATCTTCAAAGCTGAAGTTGCCCAGGTTTTTAAAGAGCTTATTGGGGGTGCCATTGGTATTATCCCTGGCAAGGGTAGGTAAGTCACCCTTCAGGTAATTACCGAAATATCCGATATAGATATCCAACAAGCCGTCCTTGTTGAAATCCAGGGCAGTACAGGGACCTGCTACGAGACCTTCTCCTCCAAGGTTCGCCATATGGCTGACATCTTCAAAGGTCCCATCTCCCCTGCCCCTGAAAACTTTGTGGGTATCGTTCACATAGCTGATGAACAAGTCCTGGTGACCATCATTGTCAAAGTCGGCAAAAATGGGCTGACGCGGTTCCGCATAGTGACCGTCATCCCTTTTCCAGTCCAAACCTGAATCCAATGTAATGTCTTTGAACCTGCCGTTTTTGTCATTGAGATACAATTTGTTGCCCGCCCCGCCAAGAAGCAATAGGTCGGTCCATCCGTCGTGGTTGATGTCATCGGCTGCAACCCCACCACCTCCGAAGGCAGGAGGAATAGCCAGCCTGGCCAGGTTTTCATCTTCCTTCACTACGTAGGATCGTATCTGACGGCTTAACCAGTCTGCGCTTCGGTGATCGAAACTGATGCCTACATTCACCGTAATATCATCGAAGTAAGTCATCTCTTCTTCCGTCTTGGTTTCTTCACTAGAAACAATGGTTTCGGCTTCTAAATCATCCGTGCCATACCTGCTGTTGTTTCTTTTGATCAGTCTCCTGATATCGTCCATGCCGGCTTTCATACCCGTTGATGTCAGATATGAACTTTCTTCTGCCCGTGAAGCCTCACCACCTTTGCGCCAGATCAATACACCTAATTGCGCCAATGCCTCGACGAGCAGTTCCGATGCAAAAGGGTCAGGTTCGATGGTACCCTTAAAATTCGGGTCCTCCAAGGCAAACTTTACATA
>JBFKOL010000256.1:0-6538 GCA_041628815.1 Saprospiraceae bacterium
AGGGTTTTGTTCGTCAGGTTATGGGATGGAGGGAATTCATCCGGGGAGTATACTTAGCCGCTGGAAGTCGCGAAAGAACAACCAACTTCTGGGGTTTTCAACGTAAAATGCCCAACTCGTTTTATACGGCTGAAACAGGAATAGATCCTGTAGATGATGCCATTGAAAAAGTGCTCAGGACAGGTTATTGTCATCATATAGAGCGTCTGATGGTGTTGGGGAACTTCATGCTTCTATGTGAAATACATCCCGATGAAGTTTACAGGTGGTTTATGGAGCTGTTCGTCGATGCATATGATTGGGTAATGGTCCCGAATGTGTATGGTATGAGCCAGTTTGCCGATGGAGGATTGATGTCTACGAAACCATACATTAGTGGAAGTAATTACCTTAGGAAGATGAGTGACTACAATCGAGGACCATGGGAGAAAATATGGGATGGACTGTTCTGGCGATTTATGCATGTTCATCGGGATTTTTTTGAAAGCAATCCAAGACTCAAAATGCTTGTCCGCAATTTAGACAGGATGTCAGAAGAGACTCTGCAGGGTCATCTTGATACCGCTGATTCTTTCCTTGCCTCCTTGAACGATTAATCCCGACCACCTCTTTATAAAATCATCACCCTTTGCTATCTTCAAACAAATCCTACGATCGTAAATGCCCGATATTCATTGGAAGTTGCATCTTTCTTCTCCACCCGATCAGGTATTCCGGTTGCTGTCTACCGATGAGGGAAGAAATTTGTACTGGACTGAAAAAAGCATAGAAAATGATGGGTATGTCACCTTTCACTTCATCAATGGAATGACTTATACAGGGCGTATTCTTGAAAGTGTCGAAAATGAAAAATACGTCATCGATTATTTCCATACAACGGTGACTTTTACAATGTTGCCTGATGGCCAAGGTGGCACAGATTTAATAATGGATTGTGCAGGCGTTTCACCCGAAGGTTATACAGAAATGCACCCTGGTTGGCTGTCTGTCTTACTTGCGCTCAAAGCAGCGGCAGACTTCGGTGTTGATCTTAGAAATCACGATCCAAAGAGGACTTGGGATCAGAGGTATGTGGATAATTAGTTCAGCGTTTAAGTAGTTTAAGTGATTTAAGTTGAATTAGATTAGAATGTTATCGGCAACCGGCATTGCCCTTGATAAAAATTACCTGCTCATGACCCAGCCAAAAGAAAAAAGTGAATTAATAAAAAACCTCAAACCCAGGCTCAATGAAGGTGTTTATGTTTTTGCGGTTGTCGCAGAATTTCACAGCCAATTGATAGATCATTCTTTTGCTGTCATTCAAGAAAAAGAAGGAGTCACCCTCGTTATGGAAAAAACCAAAGCGACAGATTTAGGTCTCCGATATAATTTTGAAGCAGCCTGGATCACCTTGGGTGTGCATTCCAGTCTCGAGGATGTAGGGTTGACAGCTGCCGTGTCTAAAGCAATGGCCGATGCAGGCATTTCTTGTAATGTTATTGCAGCTTATTTCCATGACCATCTTTTTGTGCCTCATGATCGCGCAGCCGAGGTAGTTTATATTTTGAACAATCTTTCAAAGAAAACCACCCACTAAAAGAGTTAAGTTATTTGACCCAACAGAAATTGATAAAAACTCTATCGTTTTATAAATTTTTGAAAATAAACCAGGGTTGGCCTTTCAGATGGGTGAAGAACTATGCAGGAAACGATGACACAAGGCACAGTAAGCAGGCGTCCTGCGGATGCATCCTAATATGTTGCAGAAAAGACAGGAACGAAGTGAAAAAGAAGGAGGCTTTACTTTTTTAAAAAGAGACTTCCCCCTAAACTTGCCGACAGTTTTAAACTGTCGGCAAGTTACCAACCACCACAGAAAAAGTAAAAAAGATGGTTGGACTTTGATGGTCAAGATCGGACTGAATGGGACAGGGAAGCTGGTCGACAGGATTGCTTAAATTTTTAGGAATGAAGAATAATTTTATCAGGATATTGTTCTATGGAGCACTGTTTTTATCTGCCTTTCATCTAAAGGCACAAGAGATAGATACGAAGATCACGACCTTTTTCATGTTTAACGGTCAGGCGGAGGAAGCCATCAATTTTTATATCTCCATTTTTGACGATGCCGAAATCAAGATGTTGACACGTTACGGTCCTGATGGTCCTGGGAAAGAAGGGACTGTATATCTCGCAATTTTCACGCTGGAAGGAAAAGAGTACATGGCGATTGACAGTGCGGTGAAGCACGATTTTGCTTTTAACCCGGCCATTTCCCTATTCGTGGAATGCGGATCGGAAGATGAGCTTGATCGGTTGTTTGCGGCCCTTTCAAAAGATGGCTTTACCCATATGCCCCTGGACAATTATGGCTTCAGCACCAAGTTTGGATGGTGTGAAGACCGATTTGGGGTATCGTGGCAACTGAATCTCAAGTAGTTTGCCCCTGACCTGAAGTTAACTGAAGAGAGCCTCTAATTCATCCAAAGATAAAACCTCTGTTACGTCGGCAAAAGGAAGATCTTCTCTTGTTTCACTTCGTTGATTCAGCCAAATGGTCCTAAGTCCAAAAGAAGAAGCACCGGCGACATCCCATTGGTTGGAAGAACAGAACAGCACCTCTTCTTTTCGTACGCCAAATTTCTCGGGGACGAGTGCATAGACTTTGGGGTCAGGTTTGAAAACCTGTACTTCATCAACGGAAATTAAAAAATCGAGAAACGAGGCTACTCCGGTCTTGTCGACACCTCTTCGGAGCATTTGCCGGGTGCCATTTGAAAGAATGGCCATATGCATGCCTTTTGCTTTCATGATTTTTATACACTTTTCAGCACCACTTATCAACTCTGGGTTATCAAAAATGCTCAACAGTTGTTCGATCACCTCTGGATTGCTGATGTGATAACTGTGCATAGCAGTATTTAACGCTCTAGCCGTAACGCGGTCAAACGGTTCAAAACGTTGCATCTGGTTTAGCAACCACGTATACTCGAGTTGTTTTTGACGCCAAAGCTGTACCATATGCTCTGCCTTTGGGCCGACAACTTCCCTTATATCTTCCATGAAATCAGCGGTTTTGAACAATGTGCCGAAGGCATCGAAAGCAATGTATTTACGTCTCATTTCACTTTTATTTTCTCAACGCTTTTATGGCTAAAAAAAGGTCTTTTCACTGGTTGGCTAAAAAAATTGTATGCACGCAATAAAAAAAATTACTAAACCAATGAACAATTAATGTTTAACAATTGTCTTATAAACATTAAACAAAAAGTCATCATGAAAAAGTTACTAAATATTTCCTTTTTGACCCTTTTAGCTTTGGCCTTCTTCGTGGTTTCCTGTTCTGACGAAGACGGAGATGTAATGGAAAGTCAGACAATTGTTGACATTGCATCTGACAACGACCAATTTTCTACCTTGGTAGCTGCACTGCAAAAAGCTGACCTCGTTAGCGCGTTGGATAGCCCAGGTGCATTCACCGTATTTGCCCCTACCAATGATGCATTTGCGGCACTTCTTTCAGATCTTGGTGTAAGCAGTGTTGATGATTTGACAAGTGAGCAACTAACGCCCATCTTGTTGTATCACGTAGTAGGAGGAGCGGTGCGTTCAACAGATCTTTCTACGGGATATGTATCCACTTCCTCTGTGGGTCCTGGTGGAAATCAGGTTTCATTGTATATCAATGTAGATAATGAAGTGTCTCTGAATGGCTCTGTTAACGTGACCACAGCAGATCTGATTGCTGACAATGGAGTGGTCCACGTCATTGATAAGGTGCTCACTCCACCCACCATCGTGGATGCAGCCCTTGCCAATTCTTCATTTACCACCTTGGTCAGTGCGGTGGTGAAGGCTGACCTGGCTGGTGCATTATCGGGCGCAGGGCCATTTACCGTTTTTGCCCCGACCAATGCGGCCTTTGCAGATTTGTTGGTCCAATTGAACGTCAATTCATTGGAGGACATTGACGTCCAAACCTTGACCAATGTATTGTTGTACCACGTTGTGTCCGGCAATGTAATGTCCACCGAGTTGGCGAATGGTATGGTGCCCACTTTGAATACGGCTGAAGTAGAGGTCAATATAGATAATGGAGTGACTTTGAATAAAAATACGAATGTCGTACTTGCTGATGTTCAAACAGCCAATGGCGTGATTCATGTCATCGACCGTGTACTCTTACCCTAAAAAACCAATCGAGAGACGAGATAGAACGAGCATGTAAGGTGCATTGTACAGGTTGTTTTTAGAACATTTCATTAAGTGAAGCGGCCCCCGGTTTATCCGGGGGTCGTTGTTTTTTATATTTTACAGTTTCTTGTGACAAGTTTTGCTTGTCTGTTGTATACTTCATTCGATAGTAGCGACAATAGAATACTCGTGTGATTTCACGGAGTCGGATTAATCTGTAATGGTTATGATGTTTTCATGTATTACGCAATTAATCGTAATTGCTAAAGAATAAAAACGCTCCGATTTTTATGTTTAACAACTTTTGTTTAACAAAATATGCAAAATGTGTAAACAAAACTGAACCTTTTATTGATTCCATTGTCCTTATTGTATGAAGAATTATGTAGTTATAGGAGGATCGTCCGGGATAGGCAAGGAATTGGTTCACAGCCTTTCGGACGAGGGAGATCAGGTTTTTGCCACCTATCGCAACACCACCCCGGATGGTTTTAGAGATAATGTTCACTTCTACCATTTGGATGTGCTGGACAACGGATGGACCCTTGATTTTCCGGACCGCATTGATGGCCTGGTTTATTGTCCGGGATCCATTAACCTGAAACCCTTTACACGCATCCGTCCTGAGGCTTTCAGGGAAGATTTTGATCTTCAGGTAGTCGGAGCTGTGAAGGCGATCCAGTTGTTATTGCCGAAATTGAAGAATGCCGATGGAGCTTCGATTGTGATGTTCTCTACGGTGGCTGTGCAGAAGGGATTCAATTTTCACACACAGGTTGCCGCATCCAAGGGAGCCATCGAAGGACTTACAAGAGCACTGGCGGCTGAATTGGCGCCGAATATTCGCGTGAATTGTATTGCTCCTTCGCTTACGGACACACCGTTGGCAGGAAAACTCCTCAATACAGAAGATAAGAAAAGTGCCAATGCGCAGCGACACCCGATGAAAAGGGTAGGTGCTGCTTCAGATATTGCCCAGGCCGCGGCCTTTCTGCTCTCGGATCATGCCGGTTGGGTAACGGGACAGATACTACACATCGATGGTGGAATGTCATCTATTAACAACTAATATCAAAAATCATGTTTGGACTATTCAAGAAAAAATCACCCCAGGAAATACTTCAAAAAAAGTATCAAAAATTACTGCAGGAGGCGCATGCTCTTTCCACCTCCAATCGTCTCGAAAGCGATAAGAAACATGCCGAAGCACTTGACGTGCTGAAAGAAATTGAGGCACTTGAAAAGGCGGCCAGCTGATATGGCTTTCTATCAATTGCACGAAGAGCAGTGGCTACCCGCAGAAATCGATGAGGTTTGGGACTTCATCTCTTCTCCCGGTAACCTGAAGGTCATTACACCTGATTACATGGGATTTGATATCACTTCAGTGGGTCTTCCTGAAAAAATGTATCCCGGAATGATCATAAGCTATAAGGTCAGTCCGCTCTTGGGTATTAAAATGACATGGGTAACCGAAATAACACAGGTTCGCGAAAAGGAATTTTTCGTAGATGAACAGCGTGTTGGCCCTTATGCCATGTGGCACCACCAGCACCATATTAAGCCACATGAGAATGGCGTACTCATGACGGATATCGTGACGTATCAGCCTCCATTGGGTCCTATTGGAGCCATTGCCAATTCCCTGGTCATTCGAAAACAACTGTCAGAAATCTTTAACTACCGCCGCACGGCCATGGAGCGGCAGTTTCCGGGGTGAGATGAGACGTCCGTGGAACTTGGTCAATTCGCCGGTATACAGTCTCGCCACCTATTGCGACGACCTGGTAAATATGAATATTGCCACTTACGTTGTCCCGGTGAGCATGCGCCCCAAGATGTATGTTATTGGGATTTACCTCGAAACCAGGACATTGGATTTTTCCCTTCAATCAGATTTCGCAGTACTTCAACTCTTGGGTCATTCACACAAAACATTGGTGCCTTCATTGGGCCAACGATCTGGACGACATTTTGATAAAATGGCGCACCTCGAAAAGTTGAATATGTTGACACACTGGAAAGGACGGAAAATACTGACCGACTGTAAGGCTTTGCTGCTTCTCGAAAAAAAAGGACATTTGGATATTGGGGGAGATCATGAACTGTTTTGGTATCAAGTGGTATCATCAAAGTCATTGGATGATTCTGACATCCTGTACTTTCATGATTTAATCAGTGAAGGTCTAATTTTGTAGTTATGGCCATGAAACACCTTACCAAAAGCGATATTGCCGGAATGGACAGATTAGACAGGCTCAACCTAATTAATTCTATTACCGGCATAAAACCTGCCAACCTGGTGGGGACCATTGGAGCAGATAAGACCACCAATCTTGCCATTTTTTCTTCTGTTTTGCAC
>JBFKOL010000257.1:0-6536 GCA_041628815.1 Saprospiraceae bacterium
GCAGGATGGAGAAGCAGGTATTTTTCTATTCCGAATCGGTTAAAGCATGCATTATTGAGCCCGAAACGGTGCTCCACTTCCGCCATATTCAGCAGCACGAGCCTGCCCGCTGTTTTAATTCACTTATACAAGCGCAGGCGGGCTTTTGGATACTTCCCGCCTTCCATAGCAAGTATTGCGGCGGACAGGTTGGCGGCACAAAAGTATTAGAAGAATCATGTTGGCCGATTCCACGGACAACAATGATTCATAATTCATAATTCATGACCTATCTTTTCAGTAGTCCCATAAGTCGTAGGTTCAGGTAATCCCTGATCAGGTCGTCCAATTTGTAGTCGTTGTCGGAAAAAAGTGATGGGTTCGATACCACGTGGGAAACGAAGAGTTTGTCCATTTGGCCGAGGAGTTCGACGGAAATGGGGTTGTACAGGTTTTCAGATATACCTTTTGTGTATTGTGCCTGTAAAAGAATGATGAACTGGTCCGTAAAGTCATTAATGACGGACCAGGCAGATGGAAAATACTCTTTGACGCCTTGTAAGAAGGCGATGGACATATCAGCTGTGTTTTTTGCAAATACTTCGACAAGATCCTTGTATTGCTGGACGGTATTGGTTTCTTCCCGGATTATGGGATGTAAAGATTGCATGATCGCGTCTACCCTGTGACGACAGGCGGCTTCCATGATATCTTCTTTGCTGCTGAAATACTGGTAAATGGTGGACTTGCTTTTACCAGCCAGTTGAGCCATATCATCAATGGTCATTTGCGCCAAATCTTCGTCTTGAATCCTGGCGAACAACTGCTCGAGCCACAGTCTTACCCTGGGTGTAATGTCTTGTCGTTCTCTTAAAACAGCCCTCCTTCCCATAAGTCTATTTGAAATACATGACTTGTCACATCAAATTATCACATGGTGTGAAAAAATCTTGCAGGTATTTGGTTTATTCACATTATCGAACTAAATTAGTAAATATAGTTCGATTATGAAAAAACATTGTTTGTCATGGGTAAACTCAAATACATAGGGGCAGCCGTCATTCCGCTCCTCGGCCTGCTTACATTCCAGACAACGGGTATCATTGCTTATTTGGGACTTATATTTCTCTATATGCTGGTCCCGGTAGTCGAACAATTGATCCCACAAGATACCTACAACCTTTCTAAAGCGGAGAGAGAATTGGCCGAAGAAGACCGCTACTACGACCTTGTCATCTTTCTGATGGTGCCCTTGCATCTATTTGTTATCTATGTCTTCCTCATGGGAATAACAGGCCCCGGGCTCACTACTGCTGATCTCATTGCCCGCGTGCTAATGATGGGTACCATTCTCGGTGTTAATGGTATCAACATCGGTCACGAACTGGGACATAAGACAAAAAATGCCCTCAAACAATTCCTCGCACAGATCATGCTTACGACCTCTTTCCAGAATCACTTCATGCCTTACCACAATGCCGGGCACCATCGCGACGTGGGTACACCGGAAGATCTTAGCTCTGCCAGGAAAGGTGATAATTTTTACTTTTTTGCCGTCAAATCCCAGGTTGGCGGTTATTTCAAAACCTGGACAATCGAGGCTAATCGTCTCGTGGCGCAGGGAAAAAACCAATGGCTGAACCCAATGATCCTATATACAGTTCTTCCCGTCCTTCTGTTATCAGGTATATACTTTTATTTCGGTCTCTTTGCCACCATCTGTTACTTCATTGCCGGGATTTACGGCATATCCATCCTCGAGGCCCAGAATTATTTTGCCCACTATGGCTTGCGCCGCAAAAAAATGCCCAACGGCAGGTACGAAGGCGTCAGTCCGAAGCACTCGTGGAATTCGGACCACATTATTGGCCGAATCCTGCTCTTTGAACTCACCCGTCACTCCGATCACCACCACATGGGCGCCAAACCGTACCAGGTACTCGACTCGAAGCAGGACAGCCCCTTGCTGCCCTTCGGCTACCCGATGATGCTCATTCTCTCCTATTTTCCATTCCTGTTCCGACCCATTATGGCAAAGCAGTTGGAGAGGTATGGAGTATCATAGTTCAAGTGGCCTGCCCTGAAATTGGAACGATAGCGGAATAATTCGGAGTTTAAGAAGTTTTAGTAGTCTGCCCTTAACATGGCTTCACTGAAGCTTCGTCGGACGAAGAACACAACCTGTTTAACACTCCGTAACCGTCTGCGAAGGCGTGTAACGAAGAACCTATAAAATGTCCGAAAGTTGATTTTAGAGATGTGAGTTGATTGGGTAATCTTATTTTATGACAATCGGACGACTTACGCTCATTTTTCAGCAACGGAGACCACATGTATCGAAGTTGAACATTGATCAAATAATTAATGCAGGAGCAGAAAAAGTGATTTGAATGGTCGCGATGACTGGAGGATAAGACGTCTTAAACGAAGACATCTTCATTAGATCTTTCCCATCAATGACAGAGGAATCAGGCTACTGTCGTCAGGCCGTAAAAAAACGCTGGTCTTTACTTCTTGAACGAGGACCAGCGTTTTACTATGCAAATTTATGTCTGCTTGGAGGACATGGCACGACGTACAATACCAATGATGGCCATGAGAACGCCGCCACCTACACCACCACCGGCAATACTTCCGATGATGCTGGCAATATCCATTCCACCACTGCCGGTGGCAACACCAAGCATGCCCAGCAGCTGACCACCGAGTCCTCCGCCAACAATACCGGCGATGGAATTACCCAGGGTTCCGAGAGAATTGCTTTTCATTAATTTGCCCGCGAGATTGCCTCCAGCAGCGCCGCTGACAAGCTGAATGATCAAGGGAAGGAGATTTTCCATAAGTGTTGAGTTTGGTTTGTTTAATTATATGTTAGACGAAAAATGTTGATCAAAGTATCAGGAGCCATATCAATATAACATCCTTGATTAACATAATGAAGCGATCGGTGAACAAACATGATTATAGTAAGAGAAGTAACAGGGCTTGAGAAATAACTTCAGGGTCAGTATCGAACTCCACGACAATGATAAACTTTTAGCATGATCACTGAGACAAGACAAAGGGCATGTGTTTTATCTACCTTTAAAAATGAATAGTCGGGACAAATTCACGAGCAAGAAGATGGCTACTATGCTAATTTGGAGGATATGGTCGAAGTAGGTATTTTATTCTGAAATTGATCGCATTTCACAATGTCAAAAAGGATTTTATACGTATTTATTTTTTTCGTACTCGCAATGCTGTTCATGCTCTGCCTCATGGATGATGGCTCCGGTGAAAACCCGGTCGTCGACATGGTGAGTGTAATAGATCCTTCAGAACAGATAACTTTTGATCCTGAGCTTTGGAAAGAAGAGAAAGGATGGGGATACGCACACCGAAATGCAATGCTTCAGGACCTTGTGACAGACCCTGGCATCAGAAAACTCACAAAGATGGAGATTCTCGAATTACTGGGTGAGCCGACCCGTATCAACCAACAATACCTTTATTACCTCGTCGATCAAAAACGTGCATTTATACTGCCCCTTCATACCAAAACATTGGTCATCAAATTTACGCCCGCCGATTCGATCGAATGGATGAAAATTCACGAGTGACTGGAAGAAGAGACAGACGCGTCTCCGATGATGAGAACCAGTTTGATGTCTATGAGTTCTGAATATTGCGAATACTTCAGTTTGATCGTTGTTGGTTCATCAAATACTATTTTGTTCTAAAATCCATATATTCAAGTACGATATATGTCATAGAGCATAGAGTCTGAATGATATGTGTCGGAGCTATTTAATCTTTCCAAATGAGAAGCACCTGCATCCTCCTATTTCTTCTCCTTGGATATGTATACGCCGTATCTCAAGGTAATATTTCGGGTATTGTATATTATCAAAACAGTGGCAGTAGGACCGTGGCAGGGGTCCAGGTGAGCGCTTTTGGTTGCGGTAGCCAGTATACGACCTCAAGTGGTATGTTTCAGTTGTCTTGCCCGGGAAAGAAGGCCGGCCAAAAAATCAAACTCATCATTGGCAATACGGACCAGGATGGCAATGCCATTGAGGTGGTCAATGTAAGGGAATTGGACTGGCTTCGGTTGCCTGCAGAGCCTGCCGCCGACCCGGTTGAAATCATTGTATGTAATGCAGGTCAGCGTGATCAGGCGGCAATGAGGTTTTACGGCATCCTCAGCAATGCCGCGAATCGTCAGTTTGAAAAAAGGCTGGAATCGATCCAGGCCCAGCTTAGCGAGACCAACCTTTCTGCCGGTGAAAGAAAAACACTCATTGAACAAATCGATAGGCTACAGTCTGAAAGAGATCGCGCATTGCAAAAGATCGAAGAACAGTCTCAGTATATAGCAGACATCAACAAGGACCAAGCCTCGGAAATGGTAAAGAGGGCCATCGAAAAGATAGAAAGCGAAGAAGATCCTGAAGGAGCATTGCAGGTCCTCGAAGCGGTCAATTTGGAAGAAGCCTATGAAAGTGCTCGTGAAAAGAGGATGCAGGCAGAAGCTGGGATACGCCAGGTGATAGAAGGATACAAGCTGCGTGTCAAATTGCTTGAATCGGAGTTTAAGTACGGAGAAATCGCAGACTGTTACAAGAGAATCATCGAGATCCATGAAGCCAATGAATTTGGTCCGGAGGAACTGGCTACCCATCTTAATAATCTTGGCCTGGTACTCAACGATGATGCCAAATACGAGGAAGCCCTGGTATATCAGTTGCGCTCTATGCGGATTCGTGAAGAAGTCCTTGATCCTGAAGACCCAGACCTGGCCAGGATCTATAACAACATCGCCATGAATTACGGCGATCTGAAAGAATATGACCTTGCGTTGAAATACGGCCATAAATGCATGGCACTTCGTGAAGAAATCCTTGGTCCGAAACATCCGCACCTGGCTAATACCTATGGCATCGTTGCTTCCCTCTACGAAGAACTAAAGCAATACGATTCATCGTTGGTCTATCATCAAAAATCCCTGAAGATCCGTCAAGAAGTATTGGACTCATTGCATCCCGATCTTGCTACTTCCTATGCCAACATGGCCTTCACATACGAATATCTTGGAGATTTAAAAACCACGTTGGAGTATGAAGAAAAGGCACTGGCTATCAGGGAAAAGATCCTTCCAACCAATCATCCTGATTTATCCAATATTTACAACAACATATCTATCACCTATCTCAAGCTTGGAGAAAAGGAAAAAGCTCTTGAATACAGCAAAAGAGCATTGGCTATAAGGAAGGCAGTTTACAACCCACTACATCCTGCATTGGCTAGGGTCGAAGGCAATATTTCGACCATATATGAAGCCTTGCAAGAGTATGATGAGGCTATTGTTCATGGACAAATCGCGTTGGACATCTGGCATAAGATACTGTCTCCAAAGGATTTGACAATAGCATTTGTCTCTTTCAGAATGGGCAATTACCACGAGAAATCACATCGCTACCCCCAGGCCATTGAGTTTTACAAAAAGAGCATTGCCATAGGAGAAGACGTACTGGATTCGACGCACCAGTATCTCGGCATCTTCTATCGGGATATCGGTCAGTCCTATGCGAAAAACGGCCAGCGCGAAAAGGGGTTGACATATATGATGAAATACGATCGGATCGAACCTCCAAGCAATACAAAAAGCCTTTACTGGGCAGTATTTCATGCCTTAGCCGGGGATAAGGAAAAAACGCTTTCAGCCATCCGGTCTGCCATAGACCAGGGCTTCAACAGCGTGGAATGGCTGGAGGCTAACAAACATCTCGATTTTATTCGCGATGAACCGGAATACAATGCCTTTCTCGAAGAGTTAAACGCAGGTCAATAAGTTAGAGCTTTCAGAACACAATAGGTATAAATCTTGGGGAATAAGAAAGATATAGTTACATGCTCCACCTGTGCGATTTATTTGATTTTACTCTATAAGATTCTCCTTCCCAAAGAATATCCAAAACCTGACTAATCCTCTTGATGATTTGTTGATGATCAGAGGAGTCAGTTTTAGAGGGTACGAAGAGCAAGGTGGACATAATGATATAGGCTTAACGTTAAAAGTTTGATAACCTTAATGTATTCCCACTCCATTCTTTCTTATTAGGGTCCTGACCCTACCATTTTGATCCCCAGACCCCATTTCAAAGGGCGTATTCCTGACCCATCTTTGAGTCATCACTAAAATTAAAATCTTATAATTATGAAAACCCTTTGCACCCTTTTTATCGCTCTTGTTTCGTTACAAATTGCCTTCACTCAGGATGTAGCGGCTGTTATAAAATCATCTGCCACCGAAATAGAAATGCCTCCTTCTGCAGAGACTCCGGCTATGATCGCCACCGATACCCGTGCCATCAAAGAATTGAGTGATAAAATGAAGAGATACTTGAAACTGCCGGAGCGTGTATTTGAATTCAATATTTCTGGCCGCGCAATGTTCAACGTTTACGTAGATGCCAATGGCAAAATAACCCAAGTGGAAACCCTGGAAAGTCTTGGCAGTGATGTAGACAACAGCATCGTCAAAGCCCTCCAAAGAGTGAAGAAAGTAAAGCCAC
>JBFKOL010000258.1:0-6536 GCA_041628815.1 Saprospiraceae bacterium
CTGTGCAACGCCCAAACTGCCGCCTCCACCCATATAACCTTTACGTTCATAGGCAAAGCTTACCGGCTTTCCACTTTTAACGCGACCCAGGAACGAAGATTTTTCATTCCATAATCCACCTTCTATCATGGTAAAGGCATGTGCATTACTGTATTGAGGATTCGTGCTTTCTGGATTTAGAACAATCCGAAGGAAATAGCTTTCGCCACATTCTGCCTGTATGGGAATGTTGAACAATCCAGATGGATCCGCATTCTCTGACATCACCAATATGCCGTTGTCCACTGTCGGAGCCAGGTTGTTTACATTGGTAGAATATACAATGCCCACCAGACCACCCCCGCCGCCAGGTGCTAACCCGTCGACCTGCACTTCCACCATGGCCGTTGTGGGACAGCCTTCTGATGTACGCCGTACGGATTGTAAGGACACGTTGAGTTCGGATGTGGTAAACCGGTCAATGTTGCCATAGGCCACCTGCTCTTCTCCCTCGATTTTGACATAGGCCCTGAAAGCATATTCCGTAGATCCGTTCAGTCCCGTTGCCCTCGCGGCAAAAGCCCGGTCTTCGGAAATGGTGTCTAACCCGGGAGAAAGTACCTGGATCACACTGGCCTGATCCAAACGCAGATTTTCATCTTCCTGGGCTGTTGCGGACAATACAAAACCGGACTCCACGATATTGGCTTCACGGATATTTTCAATATCACCGATCAGGAAGGCACTGTTGGCACCCACTTCAATGACGCCTATAGTGATTACCTGGGTAAATCCCACCCTCTCCAGGTCCCAGTCACTGCAACTGAGGATGATCAATCCCATGAGTACTATAAGGTGAGATTTATAATTATTCAATGTTGCGATGCGTGTATCTTGTTCAATATAAGAAAATTGGACTTGTAAACTGGATAATGCCTGGCTGATGCATTGAAATAGAATAGGTCTTTAAGGTCAGGTCATCGGAGTAGTTTCACCGCGCATAGGTTTCGAATGCCCATCAGACTATGTGGGACAAAATGTCTCCATGGAAAATAGAAAAGGATAGAATAATGGAGATGTCAAAATAGAGTGGAAACAGCTTATTTCCGTTCTACTCGAAACCCATTTGGTCCCGTAATCATTTCCCTCCTTTAAAGTCATTTTTTCGTCTTAATGATCGCTTCGGCTCACACCTTTTCGTGCTACATCAACATCCATCATCTTAAAGGTATGATTGACCCAATACAAAGGCTATTCCAGCATCCAACAATATACCAGCAAAGATGGGTTATGCTGATATTTTCATCCTTGCCGATCAGCCCTTAGTACCTATACTGAAAAAACCAATGCATCAAACCCGATAATGATAATTTCCAATAAGAAAGCGACATATATCTCGATCTCTCAAGACTTGATTTCAATCATCCGGATGTGTCATTAAAATCATTCCTACATGATATAATATGGAATTCATTTGTTATCAAGTAGTCTTTTTAGGGCAGGAAGAAACCTCATTAATTCATTAATTCACAAACCCTAAGAAGATGAAAAAAGTAATACTTTCTTCGCTCCTGCTCTCAATAGTTTTCGCTATACTGAGCAGCCAGGAAACTCCCTGCGCGAATTACTACATGAATATTTCGACCGACGGACAATATCTTGTATTTGCTTCGAATCGCGCCGGAAAATATCACATATTCAAGTCGAAAGTGGACGGCACACAATTACGGCAATTAACCTCAGATGATGCGCAAGATGACTATTATCCTGCGTTCAGCCCGGACGGTACTAGAATTGTATTTCAAAGAAATGCATATAGTTCTTCTGCGGAAGTCTATATTATGAATTCTGACGGAACCAATCAGATAAGACTCACGGATAATACAATCTACGACGGAAACCCGCAATTTAACCCGCTAGGGACAAAAATCGTTTTTTCTGCGTGGGATGGAACTCCTTATCCTGAGATTTTTATTATGAATCCTGATGGAACCGGAAGGACTCAATTGACCAACACTGCAGGGGCCTATTGGAACTACCAACCAAAATTCAATGCTCCCCTGAACAAAATTTATTTCCTCCATGGATTTAATGCAAACGAAAACATAAGGCGCATGAATCCAGATGGAACGAACATTGAGGACATCACACCCAATGATAATGCGTTTGGAATCAGTGAATATGGATTTGATTTTTCAGCAGATGGAACAAAAATGTCATTCAGTACTTCACAGTGGCATGGGTATAATGGAGGAAGTGATGTTGTACTAGCTAATTCAGATGGAACTGACTGGATACGATTGACCAACGCTGCTTACAAGGAATTCTACTATTATACTGCTTATCATCCATCAAACAACCGGATTTTCTTTACGAGAACTGTTAATTGGATTGACAGTCCAATTTTTCATTTTGATCTGGAGGGAAATAATCGTGTTCAGGTTACAGATTGCAATCCTCCGGGCGAACCGTGCGCCGATACCGGAGATCAGGACCATGATGGTGTCTGCGATCCGGATGACAATTGTATCGACACAGCCAATCCCGATCAACTGGATTCGGACGGAGACGGACTCGGAGATATCTGCGATGACTGCCCTTACGACCCGGACAACGATACAGACCTAGATGGCATCTGCGGCGACGTGGACAACTGCCCAACAACCGCCAATGCTGATCAGGCTGATAGCGACAGCGACGGATTAGGCGATACATGCGATGACTGCCCTTACGACCCGGACAACGATACAGACGGTGATGGCATCTGTGGCGACGTAGATAACTGCCCCACAACCGCCAATGCTGATCAGGCTGACAGCGACAGCGACGGATTAGGCGATGCCTGCGACGACTGTCCTGACGACCCGGATAACGATGCAGACGGTGATGGAATATGTGGTGACGTGGATATTTGTCCCAATGACCCAACCAACAATTGCGCAGTTGATGTTTGTGGGGATATAGCTGCCCTTATTGACTACATTGAATCGCTTGGTTTACACCATGGCACCGAAAACGCACTGGTAAGTAAACTGGAAGCAGCGCTGAACTCGTACGGAAACGGCAACACCAACGCAGCTGTAAACTCCCTGAAGGCATTGATTAACCAGACCAATGCCCAAAGAGGCAAAAAGATTCCGACTGCTGATGCCGATGAGATCATAGATCGCGCTGAGTCCATTATCGCAGCCATACTCGCTGGAAATACGGTTTGTATAACTGGTCAATCCCGATCAAATGATGTGGGAAAGAAAGAAAATCTTCCATACTCTTTCGAAAATATCGACGTCTTTCCGAATCCCGCTTCAGACTACTTGAATATTGTTGTTGTAGGATTAGAGGAGGACAGCCAACTTAGATTGATGGATCAAAACGGAAAATTAACCTGGGCAAAGAATATCCGCAGTGGCCAACGATCGGTCCAAATTGATCTCGCGGGAGAACCATATTTGGTAAATGGAATATACCTTCTGCAAGTTATTAACAAACGAGAAAGCATTATGAAGAAAGTGATGATCGCGCGACGCTGACACCATCATTGTCAAAGCAATAAAGGCCAAAGTATGCTGATGTGTTTGCTGGTTACAAAAAGAGGACAAAAGTTGTTTTGACCTGAATTAAAAAACCTTCCCACCAGTGATTGGTGGGAAGGTTTTTTTCTCTCAACAATGCTTAGTTCCTTCAGAACCCTTAATCCTTTAAGCAGCGTACTAACCTTCTTCACTTGTCCTCCGCACAATCCACCGGTTTAACACCACCAATAACCCAAGCACCACTCCCCACTGGACCAAGCAGGTTGCCACACTGGACCGGGCAAAAGGGTTGGCCCACTGTGTATTCATACCGTCACTGATCAGCCACCACAAGAGCAGTAAAAAGGCTGCCAGCGGCACAAACCGCGTGATCACCATATCCCAGAACGGGCCGGGTTGGACATCATCTTTATTTTTAGCAATGATTTCCTTCCTGATACGTCTAGCCCCAAAACGGATAACTGCAAAAGCAAAAAAGCCCCCTGAGATCATCAAAGCCAGCCCCCAGACAAAGTCCTGGTTGGCGAGAAAATTCAGGTTGACGGCAGAGGGAATGCCCACGATGTAGCTGATGGCGATCAGGAGCAAAATAGCTGTGTATCGCTTCATCCCACCGTCGATCAGGGTCCGGACTGTCATCTCCAGTTGCGCAATGAGCGACGAAAAACCAGCCAGGGCCAGTCCCAGGAAAAAAAGCAAGGTGAATGCCTTCCCAAAAAGGATCTTCTCAAATAGCTGCGGGATCCAAATGAAGGTCAGACCGGTAGATGCCGGACCACTGTTTTTCATCACACCGAGAATCTCTTCCTGAGAACTACCCATATTGGTCTGCATAATCGAAAAACAAGTCCCGAAGATCATGATGGCACAAACCAGCGAGATCAGGTTATTGCCAACGGCCGTTACCACTGCATTTTTGACAATGCCAAAACGCATCTGCATGTATGCACCATAGGTAATGAACAGTCCCCACCCCGCACCCGTGTCCCAGGCATTCTGCGTCAGGGCAGCCACCCATATGCCCGGATCCAGGAATTGCCGGGTATCCACCGTAAACAAATAGCGTATGCCATCGCCCGCACCATCCAGGGTAACGGATCTGGCCAGGGCAACTATAACGATGACAAGTAATGTAGGTATCAACCATTTGTTGATGCGCTCTATTCTGCTCACACCTTTCCAGATCGCCATACCTCCGCAGACCATAACGACCGCATGCGTTACCAGCGGCCAACCACCTGCCTGGTAGCTATCCCAGGTATCCAGGGCCACCTCGCTGGAATCGGGCAGGTCCTGCCCCAGGGCATGAAAAAAGTAATAGACGCACCATCCCACCACCACCGAATAGAAAAAGGTGATCGCCATCGCGACAAAGGTCATGAACGAGCCCATCCACGTCCACTTCTTGCCCGCGGTCTTCATCATCGCACCGACCACTCCTTTCCTGCTGTGCATCCCAATGGCATATTCGCCAATGATCAGCGGTATACTCCAGATAAAAAGAAAAAGTACCCAGGCGAATATAAAAGCTCCCCCTCCTTCATCGCTGCCATTCTGAGCCACGATCCTTGGGAAACGCCAGATGTTGCCAGTCCCTATCGCAATGCCCAGGGCACTGAGCAGGAAACCCCAGCGGGAGGAGAATCTTTGATCTTTGGCAGAAGCGGGCATAATTTGAGGTACCCCTTGGTCAGAGGTTTATGTAATGTAGAATTTTCAGGATAAAAATTGAAATCCCCCGACTATGCGCTATCCGTAGTTTTAACTACAGATGAATATCCCGATTCTAAAAACCAGCACTACCATCAAGAACATCCAAAGGCGCCCAATGATCACAACCGCATAGCCGATTACCCTCCTCCCCCACTTGACCCAATAAAATCTGTAATTTGTATGCTAATTGCCAATGCCAAACCATATGAAACCCTTATCATTCCTTTTTCTCAGCTTTCTTCTCCTGCAAATCGCATGCGCTCCCAAAGAACGCCCGGCACGAGAAGTACAACAATACACCATTGAACAATTCATGGACAACGAATCGGTATTCGGATCGTCGTTTTCGCAAGATGAAAGTAAAATACTGATCGGCAGCAATGAATCCGGCATCTTCAACGCCTATACCATCCATCTTTCGACTGGCGAAAGGACTGCATTGACTGCTTCTGATGATCGCGCCATCAGGCCCCTTTCATATTTCCCATATGACGACCGCATCCTGTTCATCAGCGATAACAATGGCGACGAAATTGACCACATCTTTGTCCGTAACGTCGACGGTTCAGTCGAAGAACTTACAGCAGACGAAGGTGCAAAAGCCATTTTTGCTGGTTGGGCCGATGATGACCAAAGCTTTTTCTACCTGTACAATGCGCGTGATCCCCAGTATTTCGATTTATACGAAATGTCTATTGATCCATTTGCTTCGGAAATGATCTTTCAAAACGATGAAGGCTTGGATGTATCAGGAATTTCACGCAACAAACGATACCTCGCCCTGAGCAAGACCATCACCACCAACGATTCGGACATCTTCGTCTACGACAGCGAATCGGGTGAAACCACCCAGGTCAATGAAACTCAGGCAGGCCATTCGATTGCCGACTTTTCGGTGGACAACCAATACCTGTACTACCTCACCGATGATGGTGCCGAGTTTCAGTACCTCGTCCGTTATGAACTGTCCACCGGAGATCGCGAACAAGTTCGTAAGGAAGAATGGGACATCTGGTATGCCTACTTCTCCAAGGCGGGCAAATACCAGGTAATCGGTATCAATGAAGACGCCAAAACAGTCATCAGGATCATCTACACCGAAACAGGTGAAGAAATAGACGCTCCGGAAGTAGGGAGCGGGGAGATAACCTCGGTCAATATATCCGACAGCGAGGAAAAAATGGCTTTCTATGCGGGCAGTTCGGATTCACCGTCCAACCTGTTTCTTTATAATTTTGATTCGGGGGAAGTTACCCAACTTACCCATACGCTCAATCCAGAAATAAATGCTGAAGACCTGGTGGCAGGAGA
>JBFKOL010000259.1:0-6518 GCA_041628815.1 Saprospiraceae bacterium
CAGCAAAAGGAAGAAGAGTTGCTGATGCTGCAAAAAAAGATGGATGAGGCGCTGAGAGAAAAAGATCTCGAATTGAAAAGGCGAATGATGGAAGAACGGCGTGTCATGGAAGAAGAACTCAGTAAATCCATAGCCGCTGAACTGGAACTGAAGTTGCTCGAAAAAGATAAAAAGCTTGAGGACCAGCACCGCCTGATACAGGAGCTTAAAAGAAAGTCCGAACAAGGATCAATGCAGATGCAGGGTGAAGTCCAGGAATTGGCCATAGAAGATTTTCTGCGTCAGTCATTTCCATTTGACCGCGTCGAACCGGTACCCAAGGGGGTGACCGGTGCCGACAGTGTTCACATTGTCATCAATGCTCAACAAAGAGAATGTGGGAAGATACTTTTAGAAAGTAAGCGTACCAAGGCTTTTTCGATGGATTGGATTGATAAACTCAGGTCTGACCAGAGAAAGGTTCAGGCTGACCTTGCTGTTATTGTCACACAGGCAATGCCAAGAGATATGCCTGTGTATGGGATGGTGAACGGCATATGGGTTTGTACGTATGAAGAGTTTAAAAGCCTCATTGTCGTGTTGAGAGAATTCGTCATCAAGATTCATTCCGTAAAAGCGGCTGGAGAAAACAAGGGAGATAAAATGGAAGTCCTCTACCACTTCCTCACCAGCGATGAATTCAGGATGCAGGTGGGTGGCATCGTGGATGGCTTTCGCAATCTGCAACACGAGTTGGAAAGAGAAAAGCGCGCCATGAAATCCATATGGAAAAAGCGTGAAAAACAACTTGCCATGGTGATCAACAATACGGTTGATATGTATGGAAGCATCAAGGGTATTGCCGGGTCAGCCATTGCTTCGATCGACAGCTTGGAGTTGCCTGAGGGAGAAGAAAATTGATGCAAGTCCGTACAGGATGATGCGGCAGGATAGACAGGCCATAACGCTTATATTGATGTCCTCCTTGAAGTGTGGTTGCTTATGGACACTCAATCTATTGAGGACTATTCCTGGTTCTTTGATCAATAACTACCATGCATTGATCAAATGGTATGCCGTGGTGGTCTATAAAAATTTCATTAATCAATCGATTGTTCGGATATTGAGCACGAAATAAAGAGTAAAAATTATGGCAGATTTCTCTAGGGTTGACAATTTGTCCGCCAAACCCAAATCTTTCTGGTCGAGACCGGAAGGTGTCACCGGAACCGTCGTTTTAATTGCGGCTATAGCCGGTATTGGTTTTCTATTGTTTACAAATCTGGCAGCCATTGTCGCCTTTACCCAAAGTTTGCTTGGGTTGGTGGCAACCATTGCGGTACTCGGTATCATCGTCTATATGATCCTTGATCCAAAAATGAGAGCCTTGGTGGGATACATGTATAAGAGCTTCATGAGGTGGGTCACCGGCATATTTGTAACCATTGACCCGATCGGTATTTTAAAAAACTACGTGGAAGACTTGACGGATAACCTCAAGAAGATGGGTAAACAAATCGGAAACCTCAGGGGTCAAATGCGCAAGATCAAGACTATGATGGTGGACAACAACAAGGAAATCGAGCAGAATATGATGATCGCGAAAAAAGCCAAAGAGCAGGGAAATGACAAACAACTCATGCTCGCCAGTCGCAAAGCTGCAAGGCTCAGGGACTCCAATGAAAAGTATGAGAAGCTCCATGGCAAAATGAGTATCCTCTACAAGGTGCTTACAAAAATGTATTCCAATTCTGAAATCCTTCTCGAGGACACCAAAGACCAGGTGAAGGTAAAAGAGCAGGAAAGAAAGGCCATCCGTGCATCCCACGGTGCCATGAAATCGGCGATGAATATCATCTCGGGCAATTCAGACAAAAGAGCCATGTTTGACCAGGCCATGGAGGCCATTGCCGATGATGTAGCCAATAAAGTAGGAGAGATGGAACAGTTTATGGAGTTGTCGGCCAATTTCATGGAGTCGGTAGATCTGCAAAACGGCATCTTCGAAGAAGAAGGCCTCAAAATGCTCGAAGAGTATGAAAAGAAATCCACCTTACTTCTTCTTGGCGGAAAGGAACAGGAAGACAACGACACACTTGATCTCAACGAATATCAACAGGAAAAAGAGAAAATCCAGAAAAGCACAGACTACAGTTCCCTGTTTGATTAAGCCCAAGCCGGATTTTCATTTGAATATTCCTTGAATGAATCCGTTTATCCGAACAATCAGATAAACTAAACTCATTCGAAAAGTGGGCCACTCATTGTAAAGAAAAGTTGATGGTATTTTTCTTCCATTGCCTTGAATTCATCAGGAAAATAGACATCTCCCCATCATGAAAAATCCATTGCTCTATTTTATTCTAACACTTTATCTGCCTGTCTACGGACAAATCAACGCAAAATTGATGAGGTATATGGATGTATCCGATAGGCATATCGCCTTTGTCTTTGGGGGAACATATGGGTGGTATGTAAGCACGGAGGAACGGCTTTGCCTTTGACACAGTCGCCCGGAGAAGAATCATGGCCCCGGTTTTCGACAGACGGAAATCAACTAGGGTTTACGGAATAACGGCCCTGGGTATCACACGAAATCGACATCAGCAGCCAAAGGATATTTCATGAGGCTGAAAATGCTTTTTTCGATGTCGCGTCCTTCAAAAATAATGTCGTAAATGCTTTTGATAATCGGGGCATGGATCCTGTAGGTATTGATCATGCTACATGCTATCTGCAAAGACCTTACGCCCTCCGCAACTTCGTCCATATCAGCAAGAATGTCTTCCAGTTTTTCACCGCGTGCTATGCGCAATCCGAAGGTGTAATTGCGGCTTTTGTCAGAAGTAGCTGTGGCTATTAAATCTCCAATACCCGCTGTTCCGAGAAAAGCCTTGTTACTGCTACCCATGGCTTCTCCGAGCTGAATCATTTCCCGCAGACCGCGCGTAATGAGCATGGCCTCGCAATTTTTTCCCAACTCTTTTCCACCCACGACACCTGAAGCCAAAGCAATCACATTTTTCAGGGCCCCTGCCATTTCAGCTCCTTTTAAATCGTAGGAGCCAAATACAAAAAACGATGGGCCTGCGAGTACTTCTTTGCCTTTTTTAATCACTTCATCAAACTCACTCGCTATGACTGTAGCTGTTGGGAGACCTTCCAGAATTTCGGTGGCCAGATTAGGCCCACAAAGAGAACCTACCCTGATAACATCGGTTTCTTCAAGAATGACCTCACTCATTGTCTTTACCTCATTCATGTCCAAATCACCTATCAAACCCGTGGGGGTTTCTCCGGGTAACATCGCAAATCCTTTGGTACCATGAATGAGTATATGCCGGGGTGTCAGAAAAGGGCTCATATGCCGCATAACATCTTTGAAAAACAAAGATGAAACTACCGGAAAATGAAGGTTGCACCTTTCGCAAATTTCTTCTAGTGAACTGGTAGCACTTACTGTATCAGGGAGAATGACATCATTGAATGTGTGATTGTCGTTGATGGTATTTACTATTTCCAGGCGTCTTGAATAAAGAAGAACCTGACGATTCGTTCCAATCAGTTTTGCCAGGGCGAACCCAAACCTGCCTCCACCAATGATTCCGACTGTTTCGTACTTGGAGGACATTTTAGTCGGATTGAATAATATGAAAAAACATTGCGGGCATGATAGGTATCGTTAAAGTATCCTTCGACTCTGAGCTGTTCAATAGATTATTTTTTTTTCACTTTTTTCGTTCTCTGGGTAGCTTTTTGTTGCTGTATTTTCTGCTGCTGTTTCATAGCCTCTTCGAGTCGTGCCTGGAAGGAATTTTTCTTTTTGGGTTTTGATTTCTGTTCGTTCAGCTGTGCTCTGATCTTGTCATCGTCAAAAACAAATTTTTTCGTGACGATTGTCTGTCCGATGTTGATAAGATTCGAAAAAAACATGTAACAAGTAAGTCCTGAAGCATAGTTGTTGAAAAATACGAAGAACATGAGCGGCATCATATACTGGACATATTTCATGGCGGGGTTGGCAGACATGTCCATATGTCGCATATTGTAAAAGGTATAAATCACCGTCGTAACGGCCCATAATATGGTAAAAAGGCTCAAGTGGCCTCCCATCATGGGAATCTCGAAGGGTAGGTAGAAAAGAACATCATAGGACGACAGGTCATGAGCCCAGAGAAAAGGTTCTTGCCTGAATGTTATCGAGGCGGGAAAAAACCGGAACAAAGCGTACCATATGGGCATTTGAACAATCATCGGGAGACAGCCACCAAAGGGGCTAACGCCATACTCGCGGTATATTTTCATGGTCTCCACCTGCTGCTGTTGCATATCGTCTTTGTACCGCTCCTTCAATTTGGCCAATTCTGGTTTCAATGCTCCCATTTTCGCCTGGGAATGCAGCATCTTGTAGGTGAGTGGATAAAACGCCATCTTGACGAGGAAAATCAAAACGATGATCACAACACCCTTGCTTCCAATGTATTGTGACAGCCAGTCAAAGAAGGGGCGTATGAACAGCCTGTTGATATCTCCAAAAATACTGCGGCCGAAAGGGATGATTTCCTGGAGGTCATTGTCAAACGCTCTGAGGCGTTTATACTCGTTGGGACCCACGTACATTTCCATTCCAAACCGCTCGTCCAAACCATTCTTATACGGAATTCCCACGTAAGCGTACGACCTTTTTAGATCCACGTCTTTCTCGGGCATCATTTCGTTACCGGCAACCATTCCATCGAAAGGAATGCCCTTGGTAACGATGGAGGTATTAAAGAATTGATTGGCAAAGGCTACCCATTCAATGTTCAGGCTCGAGCGATCGTCTTGATCGGTAGAGGTACAACTGCAGTAATCAGAGTCCTCGTCTTGCTCTTTGTAATATACGGTCGAATACCTTTTCTCAAATTGAACATTTTCTTCGATGGCCGTCAGGTAGTTGTTGATTTCAAGAGGTATCGGACCTTTATCGATCAATTGATTCAACCCATAGATCCGGATATCGTAATCGACCCTGTAGGAGTCGGGTTTAAGAGCATAGCGTTGCACAAAAAATCCACCGTCCCCGGTTGTTATTTTGAATTCCAGTTGATTGTTGGTTCTGCTCGACTCAAAATACAAGTCCTGGGTGTTCACCGGCACACCCCCCAAATTCAACCTGTATCCGAATGTATTTTTGTCATCCTCAAATAGAACTATCTCTTCCCTTTCTTTTCCTTTGTTCCCTCTTCCGAGCGCCTGAAAATGTTTTTTCAGAACGGCTTCGATCAATCTACCACCTTTATTGCTGAACGTCAGACGCACTAAATCATTTTCGAGGATAAAATCTTGCTCGGTGCCCGTAGCGTGCCTGGCAAAATCCCCAAACTGTTTTTGGAAAAACTCGTTGGGGGCAGGAGCGGTGGTATCGGAGGGTAGGGTAGGAATATGGCCAGGATCAGCATCCAGGGAATCCACCATTGGTGTCTCTATGGTATCGATATCCTGAACGGCAGGTGGTTTTTGGACAATACCCCATGCCACGATGATCACAAAGATGAGTATGAATCCAATGATCTGATTCCTATCCATATGGTATTACTTGTAAGAGGGCTTTTACCGGCGGCATTTGCCATGTATCGGATCCGTAAAGCACCGGCAGGCAACCCGAAAGTTCGCGCAAAGGTACAACTTTGAGCATTATGTGAAATGCACAAAGAATTTAAGTATCGAGGGATAGAAATTGCTCCATTTTGCTTTGAGCACTGAACACGTTCTTGCGAGTTTCGTCGAGGCAATAAAGACGAGTCATTCCACATAAATGCACATCTTAGTATGGACAATTGCGTTATTTTTGGCGCAAATTTAGAACTCTCTGCAGTTGGCCCTGGGATGCCTGTTTAACAACCTGTCCTATGATCAGATACTTCAAAAAATCAGATGGAACCCTTTTGGAAGTAAAACCGTCCCAGGCGGAATGGATCCATGTATCCAGCCCGTTGGATAACAGTGAACTTGAACAGATTGCTGAAGAAGAGGGCTTCCCATTGGACTTTTTGACCGACTCCCTCGATATCGACGAGCGATCGAGATACGACCGCGAAGATGATGTAAAACTCATTGTTCTTAATAGTCCCATTTTGAACCAGGAAGAAAAAGAAAGTGATGCCATCTACATAACCGCCCCGATCGGGATCATCATAAAGAAACGAAAGATCCTCACCATCAGCGCTACAGATAACCCGGTCATCACCAAATTCTTGAGACAGAGGGTGAAAAACTTTGCTCCTGGAGATCACAAATTATTTGTCCTTCAACTCCTTGAACAAACGGTTTTGCAATTCCTGGACTGCCTGAAAAAATTGAACCTGAAGAGAAACCTCATCGAACAGGAATTGTACAATTCGAGCCGGAACAAGGAGTTACAACAGTTGCTTAGAATTGAGAAAAGCCTCGTGTACCTGGTCAATTCGCTAAGTGACAATGACCTCCTTAAGCAAAAGATGCGCCGTACGGATTTTCTCGGTATTCGTGAGCTGGAATATCACCAGGATCTATTTGAA
>JBFKOL010000260.1:0-6482 GCA_041628815.1 Saprospiraceae bacterium
CTACTTCATGGACAAGCAGGACGCTGTATCGAAGCTTATCAGTGGTGATGAATTACGTGTAGGAGATTCCGGGCTATCGAATGCCGAAGGACAACCCGTGTTGCGATTTTCCCAACAGTTCTCCCGGCAGATGACGGACCTGATAGAGAACAATTATGTCCTGAAAAGAGCCAGGGTGAATTTTGTGGTGTATTGGTTGAAAGAGGGGGCGGAAGAAGAGGTAAAGGTGGTTTTGCCGGAGGTTACGTTTGAGAGGAAGGGTGAGGAAGGAATGTGAAGCAACGCATCTTTCAATCAGATGTGTCAGCGCTATCCGTAGTTTGCAAACTACGGATAGCGCTGATTTAGACAGTCACTTTTAATTCTGAATCATGAATTCTTAATTCATAATTTTAGCTATACGCCATTCTATTCCCACTTCTTTTGCGATATACCACCTCCGATATCAGCCTGCACCAACTCCTTCGTACAGGCTACGGAGATCAAAGTAGGCTACTTCAGGCAGGTCCGAAATCCGAAATCCGAAATCCGAAATCCGAAATTGATACATACTGTGCTAAAATATCAATAAATGATATACTTTTATGATACTATATTATAACTTTCATTAGTTTCAAAAAAAGTGAAAAGCATATCGTTAAAATTGCACGAACAAATTTTGCGTGAAACGGAAGCGCTCCTGAAACATCTCAAAACAAGCAGGAACAGGTACATCAACGAAGCCGTCAAGTTTTATAATCAATACCAAAGGACGCGTCTGATAGAAGAGCAACTGGCTAAAGAGTCCAAACTGGTCGGCGAAGATTCCTTAGAAGTTCTTCACGAGTTTGAAAGATTCGAGGATGAAACAACGTCGATTTGAAATTTGGCTGGCCGACTTAAATCCAAGATTCGGAACCGAACCGGGAAAAACCAGACCGGTGCTTGTCGTTCAAAGTGACCTGTTGAACAAAGTTCACCCTTCAACGATCATATGCCCGATAACAACGATCATCAAAAAAGATGTGCACATTTTGCGGGTGAATCTGAAAAAAGGAGAAGGCGGAATAAAATCGGAAAGTTCGATCATGATGGACCAGATAAGGACCATAGACAACAGGAGATTTACGGAGAAAATAGGCGTGCTGCCAACAAAGGTTCAAAATCTGGTCACTGAAAACATTAAGATCGTATTGGACATTCCGTAACAAATATATTTGGAGCAAAGCTATCATCAAATTTGAAGTAATCTCGACTTAACAACAACCCATGATTACCATATTCAGAAAAATCCGACACGCCCTTGTGTCTCAAAACCAATTCCGGAACTACGTTGTTTACGCCATCGGTGAGATCCTTCTGGTTATGATCGGCATATTGCTCGCCCTTCAAGTGAACAACTGGAACAACCAGCGAATCGATTTGCAAAAGGAACAGGACATCCTGAGAAATCTACAAACAGACTTTATAGCCAATATCGACAACCTGAATACCGTGTACAACAACAGCATGGAGGCCTACCAGGCATCCTCAGAATTGCTCGAGATTATCAAGGACGATACAGCGATTAACTCGGTAGAAGTTGAACAATTAATCGATGATATCATCAACAAAATCAACTCGCTGGACCTGATCACGGGATCGATAGATGAAATATTCAATACAGGTTCGCTTCAATTACTGCGCAACCCTGAATTGAGAAAAAAGATTTCCAATTGGTCGTTCTATTTCACGGATACGGAAGATGACATAGTCATATACAGGGATTACCTCTTCGATGAATTTATTCCCTCGCTGACATCAAAAGTCCGGCTGCGCAACTTGTCCATTCCTTCATTTTTTGAAGAAGACCTAGGTTTTAAAGAAATGTCCCAGTCGGTATTCAAAATGGACTATGAAAAAACCATCCGGACCGTTGAATTTGAAAACGAGGTTTACAACAATACCCTGAACTACATGTACGTGATCAATTCTTACAAAGTATTCCAGAATTACCTAATAGAGACTTTGACTCTAATTGAATCGGGTATTCGATAATATTATGAATTCATAATTCATAATTATCCGCTACATCTCCGCTGCCACTACACCACCTACCCTCTTCCTCCTCATCCAAAACCACCTCACCGGCAACCAGATCACCATGGCCACCGCCATCAATTGCAGAATTGCCATAAAAACCGGAAATGTTGAAGAGTACATCGTGTCGGATGACTGGATCGGAAAGTCATAGACGATCTTCTTGACCTCGGAGTCATCGAAGTAATCGTATTGCGCCAGGATCCTGCCCCTGTCATCGATCACGGCACTTAACCCGTTACTCGTAGATTTGAGCATTGAAACGCCATTCTCGATACAGCGTACCGCCGCCATATGGGTATGATACGGGCTGATGGCCTTCCAATCCCCGGTGGGCACAACGAGCATATCAGTGGGCTGATCACTGACTTGTTCGATCAACTGCGGATGATCGGCATCATAACAGATAATAGGTGATAAGTTGCCGTACGGCGTCTCAATTACAGGAATCTTTCCATCACCCGGGAAGGAGGGCTCTACGCCGAAGATGGGGATGTTCTTGAAATAGGTATTGAGCAAGTTCCCTTCCGGGTCATAAGTCAATACTTTGTTCTCAATAAACAGGTCCTCCACACCCACCTTCTCGGGATGAAAAACGGCCGTGGCGAAAAACAGGTATAGGTCAAGTTCGTCAGCCAGTGAACGCACCATTTCCTCGTACATTCCCTCCCTCTCTTTTATGTTAATAATGGCGCCTTCAGACCACGTGACGATCTTCGCACCTTCCGCAGCCACATCCCGGGTAGCTCGTATATATTTCTCGAGATGCCGGTCCATTTCGACATATACATCGCTGAACTTTGGATTTTCAGTGTCGGCCATGAATGCCGCCAGACCTTTACCCATTTCACGGACAACGGGGTCGGATTGCGAGACGTCCTCGGGAATTTCTATGTCCTTATCGAAAGCGGATTTGTACATAGCTTTACTTATAGACAAGTTGTCCATTGTCACCGTCGCAACGGTGACGGCTTTTTCGTCACCATGGGAGTCCGCCAATCTAACCATTCCGTACCCTATAGAAAGTACCAGCATCACCGGCATTGCCCAAACCGCCGCATGTAGCTTTTGTCCTGTCATTTTTCTTTCATAGACGTAATTGGCCGTGCTGGCAAACCAGTAAATAAGAAAACCAACACCATAGATGCCGGTTATAGAAGCCATCTGCATCAGTGACAGAAACCCGTATTGCGTATAGGCCACATTACCCCATGTACCCTGGGGACCCTTGTCCATGAAGTAATAGAAAAGGGTGATAAAAATGGGAAATACGAGCGTGGACAACCAGCCCGGTATCATCCTATGGGTCAGGGTATCGATCAGGAAAGGTACCAAACCGATGACTGTAAACACCAAAATAAAAATCACCATCGTCACCGGATCAAGGGGCATGACATCCAGTTGGGCGATGTAAGCAGCCACCGACAACACAGGGATAGCCACCAGGTACCCTTTCCATCCGTTGTCACGCAAAAACCGAAGCAAGACAGTATAGTGTATCCACGCCGCAAGTACGATAGTCCACTTGGGCGATATGAGAATGCCTGTTATAAAAGCCAACAGAAGTAAGACTGTATTCTGATATTTGAAAAGCTTTATTGATTTCATGTTCCAATAATTCATTGTTGATTCCCCAAGATTAATGGCTTCCACGTGCAATGTCGACCGATTGCACGAAGTCGAACTATTTTGTCGGCAAGAAATGAGTACGGGAATCCACAAATCATAAAATCGAACCCAAAAAGGACTGATTTTCAGCGATTTAGCTTTTTCCACTCTGAAGGTGTATAACCGCTGTGCTTTTTGAAGGCCGTATTGAATGAGGACTTCGAATTGAATCCTGACGCATACATCACTTCGAGAATGGTGAGTTTTTCATCTTCAGAACCCGAAATTTTATCCTGTGCATATTGCACGCGATACCTATTGACAAAATCAAAAAAAGAGCTCCCATCCCCCTGGTTGATTAAGTAAGACAATTCTCGGGGTGATGCATTCATTTTTTCGGCGAGATCTCTGAGCGCAAGAGAAGGATCTAAAAAAGGCATTTCTGAAAGCATCAACGCCTTCAACTCATTCAATTGATCAAGCTCTTTATGAGTCAGCATTTTTTTGTGGTGGGCAACGGTTTCACTTTCTCCCAACTCAGTTTCAAAACTGACATCTGATCGGAGTCCTCGCACAATGGCACCCATGATGAAAAGCAGCAATACAAACAACAGTATCAGCAACAGTATATTGATCCATTCGTTGTCTGGCAAAAAAGTAATCACGATTTGCACCACCATACTCAAGGCCAGGATTACGATGAATCCAAATAGGGTAAAATCCAGCCATCCCAGGTTAATCCGTCCAATATTGGAGAATTCCTCCTTGATGCGTGCCCGGTACCGGTTTATGCTCCTGAGACTGTGGTAAATGTAGATACAAATGGTCAGGAAGATGACAAAAGAAACCACCGCCGCATAAGGTCCTGGCTCCTCCTCTGCCCTTCTCAGGAATTCCCTTTTGAAATCGATATCCCTGATGTGATAAACAAAAATCAAGGTGACAAAAAATAAAATATACGGAATGAAGTGGACAAGATCCTTTCGTTTTAAAGTAAACTCCTGTTTGATCACGGAATTGGTAAACAACCACAGCAAAGGGCCATATACAAGTGGCAGTGAATTCAGAAAAAAGGCATATTGCGGAAAACGTTGATAAGTATCAGTTTTCAGAAAAGATACATCTGCCACAGCCAATCCCAGGGACAGAAAAAAGAGTCCCAAAAGGTTTTTGCTCAACCTGTTCCCTTTCTGGAAAAAAAATAAAAACAGCGCAAAGAAAAGGAACAGGAAAATGACCAGTCCGACAAAAAATTCTACGGATCTCAGCACTGATGAATTCTTAAGCGATTCGCGGTAAAGCTACGAATATCCAATAAAGGATGGTTCAGGAAGATAGTCTTCGAGATGGTATGCAATTCATGAAAACGTTGCACAACTATTCTTCTTTTCCATAGCAGAAAAGACGCCTCTTCCCAGTAACTTTACCCGAATCAATACCTATCTTTTGGACATCACGCTTTTCAACTATGTTCCTCAAAGCCATCGCCAATGATCCATCTCTTGCGTAAAATACGGCAGCGACTTCTTTTCAAGAATCTGTTTATTGGGTCTGCCGGCAAGTACTTCGTCTACGCCATAGGTGAAATCATACTGGTGGTTATCGGTATCCTGATAGCCCTGCAAATCAACAATGCTAACCAACGTAGCAAAGATCGAAAAGAGGAGGCGCGAATCCTCAACAACCTGTCACGCGATCTCCAAAACGATAGCTTACAGCTTGTCTATCTCATCGAAAGATCGTACCACAAGCAAGCGCAGATGGACACCCTCTTCCAGGCGCTGGCAGATCCATCTTCTGTTTCTAATCAACGTTTTTTGAACCTTTCTCTAAGCTTGGTCGGCGATATCAAGTTTGCCGCAAATAGCGGGACCTATGACGAGGCGATGGCTTCGGGCATTGTAAAACTGATCCAAAATGAACCGTTGAGAGAACAGATCTTTGATTACTATCGATATGTCGGTGGATTCTGGGAAGACGACAAATCCTATGACCAAAGCATGCAGATGATCTTTCCGGCGTTTGCGGCGCACGTCGCACCACACCGCGAAGTCTTAGAGCTATTTGGACATGACGGATATTTCCTCAGCAGTATCGACCCACGGGAGATGGCCCAAAATAAAGAGTTCACGGGCATTGTCCTGATGAAGTATGCTGCCATGTTCTATCAAAGAGAAGGATGGCAGCAAGTATTGGGAAGAACGCGGGAATTGGGGAAAAAAATAGCGTCGGAAACGATTAGATAGGCAGATAAAATGTTGAGTACACCATAGGATGAAGTTATTCGGTATCTCGATACTAAGTACACGCCAATGCTTTCGGTCGTGAGATCCCGGGTACTCTCAGCAGTAAGGAGTTCTAAAAAATGCGAACTAAAGGAATGAAATTGAACCTTGTAGAAATAATTCGAAAAGCCAAACCTTCCGTATCTCTTGTAGGTATTTAAAAGTCAATCAGTCCGATGATCCAAATCATATAATACCCAAAAAAATATCTGTAATTACCGGCCATCTAGGGCCCCTTTATGCCATAAAAATCATCAAACCAAAAGAGTACAACATGGAATCTACTGCAGCTTCCCTGAATACGCCATTGTCCATTTCCTTTCTTAGGCTTAAAAACTTGACAACTATACTGTCTTTCTTCTTACTTGTCTTCCATGCATATGGCTTGGAAATAATTACCGACCATTCTCTCAGGCAATCAATCACAGACAATTAAAAAGGCAGATATCCCTGGATTCAAACCTGGGAAAAAGAAAGAATTTCCTATGCCATGGCTATCCTCTATCCATTGAGAAATAAATACATGGGTAC
>JBFKOL010000261.1:0-6444 GCA_041628815.1 Saprospiraceae bacterium
CCTCAACCACAACGGTATCTCCGGCTTTAAGAAATCGGGCGAGATCTTTTTCTTTTGTGACATTGGCCAGTTTATCAAATCGGTCCATTCCCAATATCCCCGCCAATCGAACCAACCATCTAGGCGCCGACATAATGACTCCTCCTGGTGTGCCTGTCAGTATCATGTCACCCTTTTGCAGCGAATTATCCGGATATTTCCGGTGAATCGCTTGCAACATTTGCAAAGGCGTATAAATCATATCGCTGGTCATTTGATGTTGTCTTACCTCGCCATTGACTTGGGTTTCCAGCGTAATGCACGGGATGCTGTTAGCCTGGAATGCATTCGGGATCCATACTTTTTCACTTATGGGCGTAAATCCCGAAAAACTCTTGGAGATCCCCCAATAATCGTAGCGATTGACTTTTCCCTCACCCAAGACGCCTACACTTCTGGCAGACAAATCATTGCCCACGAAAAAACCAATCTTGGGCGCATACCCCTCAATACTGAGACTTCCCACCGGGATATCTTCCAGCAAAACAAAGCCAAGTTCCGCTTCATAATCCATCAATGCAGGAAGAGATGAGAACCGTTCATTGACAGGATTACTGATGCCCGGTTCGAGCTGTTCTGCGGCCTCAAGCATGATCCGGTGAGTAGGTATTTTGACCTGGCTACCATTTTGCGTCAAACTGCTGGTTGCTTTAAGGAAAACCGGCGGATCGCCTTCGGGGTCAAAATCGTTTGCTGTTTCGTTGATATGTCCTGCGTAGGATAAACCTATTCCGTAAATATGGTTGGGCAAGGTATCAAAATCAGTAAAAACCCCATCTTCAATCGATAAGCAATTGAAAACGGCCGGTTTAATTTCGTGCGGTAAACCTCTATTCAGATACAAACCAAAGGCGATCAAAATGAACAGAAGTAGCCCTAATAAAATGCCGATTTTCTTCATGATTGTCATGATGCAAAAATTGTTTTGATTTGAAAAAAGTGTTGAAAGACGTGCAGTAATTCTTCTTTTGGATTCTCGTTCAATGATTCGGTTCGCCAGGCGATGTGCCCATCAGGTCGAATCAATAAAGCGCCTGCTTCATCTATTTCACACAGGTTCAAGAGTTGGCTATAGACAGATTCAGATAAGCCCAGTTCGTCTAATCGAACCACCTTTGTTTTTTGCCGAATGGTAGAAGGCAATTGCGCCAATGCTGTTTCCCAATGCCCACCTTTCGCCCTGATTAAAAGGGTGAAGAAACGGTAATCCAATAAGTCTTGACTTGAGGAAGGTGAGGTTTTATTATCAAAATCCAGATGAGGAAATCGTGCTCCGGGACGTGCGGACGGAATATATTGCGTCACTTTGTCTACAGGAACTACAGGGTCAGTTCCATCAGCGATGATCGCTCCTTGCTCATAACAATACCCGATGTCCAAACCAATCCGGTCAAAATGAGCGACCTGGCCTGCAATCGTGGACAACACCTTTTCTTTTAATTTTGGATCAGTATGGAATTTATCCATTCGCCGCCGGATCCTCATAGCAATAATTGCGATCATTTTATTTACCCAGGCAGGAGGCAACCATTTAACCGGTGGAATATTTTTTAACCTGGCCAACTTTTCCAGGCCATCCCGGTCCAAACCAAATGCTTCTATTACCTCTAAAATTTTATGATAATTGTAGAGACTTTCTTCGCAATTCTGTTCTGCAATGGGTTTGCGTTCTGCTTGATAGGTATCCAATAATTGATCATTGGCCACCCCTTTGATCACCGCCTGAAGCTTCCAGGCAATATTATGGGCATCTGCAATGCCCGTATTCATTCCCAATCCTCCGGTAGGTGGAAAACGGTGCGCCGCATCCCCTACCAGAATGACCCGCTTTTTTCGATATGTTTCGGCCACCTGTGCGGACATTCTCCAATAATCAATGGATTTCACTTCTATGTCTATGGTGTCATCACCCAACGCTTTTTGAATTCTATTTTTTAAAAACCCCTTGGTAAAAGACGTCTTTTTTTCGTAATCCAAATAAATGGGCATCATGTACACCCATCGTTTTTCAATATGGTGGGCAATAAAAGTACCCGCGGCTTCTGGGTTGAAAATCCAATACAATTTAGCTGGTGTTTGGACATGGTCCCGCAGGTTATTATCAAAAAAAGCACTTACGAAGTCATCGACTTTGTCCGGTCCTTTGAATGGGATTCCTACAAACTTTCTACACCGGCTTCCAGCCCCGTCTGCTGCCAACAAATATTGACTTTGAATGAAAATAGTCGTCTCATTGTGTCGGTCCAATATTTCGCTTTTCACGCATGTTTCATCCTGCATTAAGGATTGCCATTGATATTGAAAAAGCAGTTTAATCAATGGATTTTCCTTAACTTTTAAGAGTAGTATTTTTTCCAATTCTGTTTGAGAAAGATTGAGGTAGGGCGTTTTTGATTTTAAATGCTTCTCGTATTTCGCTCTGCGTTCTTCATCGGCGTACAGATCTATCCGGCCATATTCTTCATTAATGGTTTGACAAAACAAGATCCTTGCCCCATCACTAAAGGGAGCAGCCTCTTTGATAAGATCTTCGCTGCTGATCCCTAAGGCTTCCAATATCTCAATAGAACGGGCATTTAATTCATGTGCTTTGGGGTGTTCGTTGACACCAGCATTGCGCTCCACGATGATACTGGACACCCCTAATTTTGCTAAACACAAAGCGCTTACCATACCCGAAGGCCCCGCCCCTATGATGAGTACATCAGTTCTTCTCACCGGTCTATGCTTTTACTTTTCTTAAAAAGTAGATCGCCAGGGCTAATACAATAGATAATACAGTAAATACAAAAGCATTTTCTTCGACACCCAGAATATAGGTATGATAGCGGTGGTCGACCAACTGTCCTCCGTATAGCGGAGCAAATGCTAAGGCCGCCCAAAACCCGGATAAATGGACTCCCTGCCAAAGTACCACCACTTTCAAATTATCTTTCACCTGAGGGTTTCTAAACCAGATCAGGTAAAGATTGGCCAGTCCCGAAAAGAACATAAATCCAAGTAGCCAGCCCAGATGTATTCTGGCATGACCCACCCATTCCGGATTCAACAGGTGAGAGACACCGGTGTCTTTTATCATCGGCCCAAAAAATTCTAAACAGCCAAGGGTCAGTAATATTTGCACCGTACGATAGTGTTTTGGTAAATTCATATTGAAGATTTTATAGGTGATTTGCGTTTTTTAAACCAGACCAAACCAGGGATGCCCAAAAGCAACAGTGGCAGGATAAAGTAAATCGGATGCAGTGGCCCGGCATTGACGCCCTCGGTACCAGCCCACGGTGCACGGTCTTCCTTTCCGCCAAAATTGTCCATGTCCAAAAGGGCTTTCCATATGGGATCATGTACACTTTTACCACGAGGGAAAGCTTGTAATTTACCGAGCATTGTTGCGACTACTTCTTCATTATTGGCAGCGAGATTTATAGCTTCGGTTGGATCATTCCGTAGATCGTAAAGTTCAGGCGGAGCATCCGAGGAAGCTACTAATTTCCAATGATCCTGATAATAGGCATCCTTACCGTAGGTCCCGTGCACTACATAATCCGAAGATGCATAGTCTCCTTGTCCAGTTAGAAAAGTCCACCGATTGACTCCGTCCAAATGTGTCGCATCAAAGTTTTCAAAACCCACAGCGGCAGCTAATGAAGGAAGCACATCATTAACGGTGATGCGCTGGTCGATTTTTTGGGATTTTAAGAATCGGGGAGCGTAAATAAAAGCCGGGACCCGGACACCCCCTTCGTATGCAGATCCCTTACCCGCCCTAAAAGGAGTATTGTCCGAAGCGCTGTTTGTTATGTTGTCCCTGGTGAATTCCAGGGCCTGAATGGGCAATGGCGTGCCCCATAGTGCCGTGAATTTAGCGATTCGTTTTCGGGTGGATTCAGGATAAGCAGCCGCACATTCACCTCCATTATCACTTAAGAACCATATAATCGTATTTTCCAGTATACCCTCTTTTACTAGAGTCGTATAAATGCGTTGAATGCCCCTGTCCATTTCCGTTACCATGGCGGCATGCAATTGCCTGTTTTTGTCTGCTACGTATTGATATCGGCCAATGGTTGAATCAGGCGCCTCGTTCGGCATGTGTGGTGCGGCAAAACACAATTCCAGAAAAAAAGGTTGGTTTGTGTCACGGGATTCTATAAGATGAACAGCCTCATCCGTTAATAAATGCGTCGAATACCCCTCTTCGCGTACAGTTTTGCCGTTGCGTTGCCAATCCACTCCACCACCATGAATGTGGTCGAAGTGACCGATTCCGCCCGTCAAGTAGCCATAAAAGTGATCGAATCCTCTGTTCGTGGGCCAATGTTCTCTTTTAAACCTCCCCAAATGCCATTTACCCACTAAGCTGGTTTGATAGCCATTTATTCGAAAATATTCCGCCATCGTCTTTTCAGACAAAGGCAATCCCAGCCTATTATTTTTGGCAAGTGGTGACAAAATACCCAGGCGTATGGGTGCTTTCCCCGTCATCAAAGCACTTCGGGAAGGAGAACAAGTGGGATGCGCATAGAATCGGTTTAACTCTGCACCCTCCTTCGCCAGGCGGTCAATGGTCGGTGTTTGTACCTCACTGCCATGATAACCGACATCGTTCCACCCCAGATCGTCAGCCACAATCAAGATTACATTGGGTTTGGATTGTGCAGAACAATGAACAACGGACACCCACATCACAGCCAATTGCCCAAGTACGAAAACCAAAATCCCTAAATCAGATGTCCCCATGGTCAGCCAGGATTATTCTCTGTTAATATGCCATGGAAAAAAAGTTCTAATACGGTTTCTATATGGCCGTTTATTTCTGATTCCTCAAAAACATCCACGTCATATAGTTTTTTCATCTGATAGCCTTGATTAAAAAAAACGTTGGCAGCACCTATGGCTATGGAAACGAAGTTCGCCATAGGCATGGTTTTTATCAGACCGGCTTTTTGGATTGCGTTAATCCTATTTCTTAGGTCTGTATGCAAGGGTTGTAAAATGTGTTCTAACAACCAATCGGCTCGGGGAGACTGGTGTGTCATTTCATGAGCAATGACCTGATGAAATTCCGGATGCCCGGCAGAAAAATAAATGAATGCGCTCATCCATTTCTTAAGCAGTTCAATCGGATCGATTAGTGGACCATCAAGTTCTTCCAATTGCATTGCATGCTTTAATTCCTCTGACTCCAGCAATAGCGCTGCTTGCCACAGTCCTTTCTTGTCTTTGAAATGATAATACAAGAGTGAGGGTGCGATACCCGCTTGATGACCCAATTGTTTCACATTGGTGCCCTCGAATCCATTGAAAGCGAAGGCTCTCAAAGCAACTTTCAGCAACATTGTCCTGTTGATTTGAGTCGCAGCGGATGGTCGACCTCTCTTTCTCTTCGTTGTCACTTAGTCATTTTTGCAGAACTAAAATAGCATTATACTTTTTATTGACAAATCATTCAATAAATTAAGATATGGACGAAGACGCGTTCATGTAGTTATGTGGTGAATGGGTGATTTGGTGATTTGGTGAATGGGTGAGACTCAGACAGGAATTATTCCTTCTGAGACCAATACTCTTCGAAGCCGGTGCCTTTACATTGTATGCACCAAGTATCATACAGACCTACTCAAAAATCAATAAGAGGTTGTCGAGTTGGATGGAACGTTCGATCAATTCTTCAACCAATCTATAAACTAACTAAAGAGATCGATCGGTAAAAACTACCAGGGAAAACTTAGTCCTCAAAAAGCAGAAGCGATATCTAACGATCCGATAGCTGATCCAAGGACCAATGGGCAGCATTGCCCAGAATATTCCTCGGTGACTTTTCCATGGCCACTTTCTCAAAAAATGCCTTGTCAGCAGGTAGTTTTAATATACCCATAGCTCTAACCGCCTCAGCCTGTACCACATAACTGTCGTCGGTATCATAGATCCTCCTCAATATGGTATGCCATCGGATTTCCTTTTTATTTCCCAAAATTTTGACTGCTTCTGTTCTTACCCTTGAATGCTTATCTCCCAACTTATCCTTGAGAATATCGGCCAAATCCGTCTCTGCCTTAGACAATGATCGCAGGGATTCACGCCGCACTGCCCAGAAAGGATCTTCCTTTGCGCTGTGTTCCAGAAACTCGACTACCCCAGGATCATCAATGTGAGCCGATAGTCGCTGTACAGACCAAAGCCGACCTATCATTACATCATGTTTAGCTTGATAAATGAGTTCCTCTTTTGACTTTCCAAAGGTCCATTCCTTTAACAAAACATCTTCTGGATCAAAACGCACCATTAACGGTTTGTCAGAACAATCGAAAGTAAAAGATTGATCTGGTTGATCAAGCCAGATCGAATGAGTGTACGTCCCAGTTTCAGTAGTGATGGCCACATCGGCCGGCAACTTGAAATAAG
>JBFKOL010000262.1:0-6441 GCA_041628815.1 Saprospiraceae bacterium
GCCTGAGGGATCCAACCACCTGACATAGACAATCGGTTTTGCCTTGAAAGCCTGGTGGTGGATGCCATCGACCATGTGGACCAAGCACCAGATGGTTTCTCCCGGAGCGTAGTAGCCCCTGTCGTGGGCAACATATATTTTTTCCTGGTGATGGGATAAAACATAGTTGGTCAATAAACTTGAAATCTTCTGAGACAGTCCGGGGCATGAACAACCCAGCATTACTGCTACGATTGCGCCCGAATTCAGGAATCTTTTGAACACGCTGGAGAAACTGATCGATTTCTAAGATATCACATTGATAGCAAATCCCTGTTGTCAGCGCATCGAATATCTTGCCTCTGCATTTTACTGCTTCTACTTGGATATGATGATTTAGGAGGTGTTTACGAGATCAGGTCAAATAATATACGCTGGTAATCAGTGCTTCGTCCGTAATTTCGATCATTCGATAGCCTACCCTGTAATGGTCTACGGCAAAATCTTTTTGACTGGCGTCAATTTGAAAATAAGAGGAAGGAGTAATGAAAACATCGACATTGTCAAGATGAATAGACTTGTCCACATGGTAGTGCCCGCAAAAAATGAAAACCTCCGCATTTGATTCTCCTTGAATGGTGTCCATGACCCTTTTTCTGTCTTGAAGTGCGTAGTTGTCGTCCATATAGGGCACATGACACAGGCATGGAGGATGATGAATAAAAATTACTGTGTGCTTATTGTTGGCCTGGAGTGATAGCTTTAACCATTCCAATTGGATGTCAGACAATCTTCCCCTGGCACTGTCGGCCATCAATAACCGGCCATACGGGCTCTGAATCGAATAAAAAACTTCACCCTGTTCAGGATGCATAGGCAACCGGAACTCTGCAGCCATCATACGCGAATCATCGTGATTGCCCGGTATGGCATAGAACGGTATTTCTTTCAATTGATCCCTGGTTACCCTGGAGATCCATCGATAGATTGCGGCATCGCCCTCAAAAGCGCACATATCGCCCGTGTGAATGACCAAATCAGGTGAGCACGCCGTAACTGCTTCAAGGATCCGCAGGTAATTTTTCCTTACATCCACTCCCCTGATGATCTCCGACTCCTGACCAATGTGGCTATCTGTGATTTGTACTATTTTCATTGTGCAGCCGAAAGTAGTGAGTATCGGGATAAAATAAAAAAGGGGCTCTATAAGCCCCTTTTATACGTTGTAAATATCTCGATCAAAATCCCATGGCTCCACCCATAGAACTCATGAATTCTTGAAGGGTCATTTTCGTAAAACCATCCGTATTCAATTGCAACATGGCGTCATCCACATCGTTGGAATAATTCGTGGTGGAGAATACCATGTTCATGCTACCTCCCATACCGGGTACCGCAGAGGAAATGATGTATTCGAGTGGGACTCCCCTGAACTCGGAGATATCCACATTCTGTATCATAGCCGCATTAATTTTCAATTTTGGCGTGATATAAGCCTCGAGCTTAAAGCCTTCGTTATCCGGGGAGGTGACGATCATTTTGTAACAGTCAAAACCTGCAATATTCTTCGTGTCGGATTCGTCGTATTCAATATCGAGATCGGTCATCGCATTGGCATTTTCAGCCCTTGCCCTGTCTTGTTCTGCTTTTGAGGCCTGGACCCATATTTTTTGACCCATCATGGTCATGAGCATGTCCATATCGCCTTTTTCACTCATTTTTACATTCGTTACTACCATGCCACCCATCATGTTCATGCTGGTGACAGAAACTTGTCCTTTGTAATATACATTGAGCTGGGTGCCCTTCATCATTTGCAGTTGGGCAGCCACCTGTTGATTGTCGGAAGTCACATCAACTATTTCCATGGTAATGGTTCCCTTGTCTGACTGGGCGACAGCCAAGGTCGTCACCATGGTCATTAGACAGGCTACACAAAGAAGTATTGCTTTTTTCATTTCTGAGAATTATAGATTTAAGGTATTTGTTATGTGTTCAAAAGACAAAAGTCGTATAAATAGTTTCAATATTGGGTTTATTTAGACTTTCTTAAATGTTCCATCGATCAATCGCACGCATATCATTCAGTCGATTCCCCACTCTTCGAGGTATTTCACAAAAACTTTCGCAAGGTTTTCGGCATCACTGATGGCTCGATGATGCAATCCTGTAAAATCAAATCCCTCCTTTCGAACCGTTGATTTCAGTCCGGATGCGTGCTGCAGACCCTTCAGTCTTTTATAGGCTTTTTTAACATTGACAAAATTGATAAGCCAGTCGTCTTCTACATCGTGGAGCGTGCAATCATTTCTTAGGAGCATGGCATCATCTGCCCCCCATGCGCATAAATAGTAGTCTTCTTCATAAAATCTTCCCCACTCCATGAAGGAATTGATTACCCTCGGAAATGTCGCGGCCCTGTCGACATCCTCTTGACGGATCGAAGTGAGATTTTTACAAAAACCACTCAGCAGCGGATTCACCACGGGTTTTATGAACCTGGAAAAAGAATCCTCTACTTCACCATAACGGTTTACTTTCAATGCCCCGATTTCGATGATTTCCGTGATTCCTTTGGGAGGATATCCCCTCCAGCAAGTCGCCTCAAGATCAAAAATGATGTAATTCACAATGCTGTCACTAAACTGCCTGCAACGCCTGAGCCTGGCGATGGCTTACTTTATGAATGATGGATTCGAGCTCATAACCTATCAACCTGTTGCTGTAATAGTAAAGTAACAACAAGTGACGGCTTTTTATGAAATCATTTTCCAGGTACAATGGTTTACGCAGGTGATACAGATTGATTTGTTTGATGCCATCTTCAATAATTTCTTCGGGTTCCATACGGGCCAGGTCTTGATTCAGCTGTACACCACCTTTGGCCGCCAACACCTTGAGGTGTCCGAGTATTTTGTCGATTTCCAGGACCACCTCGTTTCTCGTGAGTGCAAAATAGTCATCGGGTAACGTCAGCAAGGAAAAAAGGTCCATGTCGTCCTGTTTTTTCCAAAACAGGTAAAAACATACAAAAGTCAGTATATGAGAGGTGAGTACGACGTTCTCTCTTTTGTAATTTTTGACCAGCATGTCTGCCAGGTGTCGGGTATAAACCCGGTTTCTTTGTGCATCGAAAGTGAGCTTCCCATCGGATTCGAAGTACTGGCGGATATCAATGATTTTATGGTTTTTAAGGCTCCTCGCCTCCTCATCCAGTAAATTCCCAAATATATCAAGGGGATGACCAAATGAAAGGGTTACCTTCCCGTCTGACTTGAACAACCGGTGAATAAACCGCAAGGCCTTGAAAGAAGGATCTTTGATCTTTTTCTTGGCAAGGTAGTTTTCTTTTCCGGTACGCCTCAGGTGTTGATCCACAAGCCCTTCAGCCTCAAGCACAAAATGATAACTGATTACGAGGGGAACAATGATGATCTTCTTATCGAAATTCCTGAGATAAAATTCATTCTGTGCATCGATCAACGTACTCAGTAATCCCAATTTTAAACTAGACTCCAGGCTGCCGCTTCTCGAACGGGTGCCACCGGGGAAAAAGATACCATTCAAACCCTCCTGTATGGATAATGTCGAATGTTGTTTGGTGGCTTGTAGATAAATAGGATTCCTTTTCCTGCGGTCTACTTTGTAGGCTCCTACCCTGCTCATGTAGTAAGCCAGCAGTTCATAATCGTATAGGTTCAAACCAGCTCCATACGAAAAAGCCGGCATTCCCGTCAACATTTCGATGGCATAGCCTATAAGGATGGAGTCAAGATTGCTGAAATGCGTTGGCAAGATCAATACGGTCCCCTTGTCAAACAGGGATCGGATATGTTGGAGTGGGCCGCATACCTGGAACTTATCTAAAAGCAACTCCTGGTCTCCCCAAAAAGGTCCGGAAGAAGACCAGAAAGGGTTGAACAGCATTTTGAACAATCGGGTGAGCATTTTCCGTGCAAAAAGAAAAGTCTTGGGGACAAAATTTCCAGTGATTTCCTCGGCGTATCGATGACATATTTTTTGCAGGATGTCTTCGTAGAGTTCGGCCGCACGACCATTTTGAGCCACCGCCTCGCTCATTTCCATTTCGAGCTTTTTCCAATAGGCAGCTTCATTGGGAGGATCTACTTTCAGCGGATCCGATTTGACCCTCAACTTTTCCGAGTATATGGTCTGGCTGAGAACCTGCGAAAGTTCGTTGGTTGGCAGTGATTTGAAATGTTCGACGGTTGCTTGCGTAAGTTTTTTAACTACGCGAGGGCGATCCCGGTAGTACTCGGCTATTGGCCAATCCTCAATTTTAGGGATGATATGAGGGTATGCTTTCATGAATCAGAAGCCCCAAAGATACTTTATGCATTCGTTAAGGCGTAGTCTGGTGGTACGATTTAGTTGTTTATTATTTCCTCTAAGTATGCAAGGAGATTTTCGCCACCTGTTTTTGCGGTTGATGAGGTCGCAAAGGTTGGCGGCAGGGATGACCAGTATTCCAGCATCGTATCCCGGAAGACCCCAACCCTTTTTTCAAGATGATCTGGTGTGATCTTCTCCGTTTTTGTAAAGACAATACAGAAGGGCACAGCATGCTCCCCCATCCAGTTGATTCTTTCAATGTCTGATTCCTGTGGTGGTATTCTTAAATCGATTAGCTGTAGTACCACAAGGAGATTTTGACGGTTTCTCAGGTAATCGTTGATCATCTTTTCGAATCTTTCCCGCGCTTTTTTGGAAGTCCTGGCATAGCCATAGCCAGGCAAGTCCACCAGGATCCATGTATTATCCACCTCAAACATATTGATCATCTGGGTCTTGCCCGGCGTACCGGATGTTTTTGCCAAATTCTTCCGGCCGGTGAGGTAATTGATTAACGATGATTTGCCTACATTGGACCTTCCGACGAATGCTACCTCCGGCAGGTTGGTGGCCGGGCAAGCATTCTCGGAGGGAAAGCTTCCCAAAAACCGGATGTTTTTCATTTTTGGTATGCTATTTGATTTGATAGAAGGAAGCAAAGAAACACAAAGTTTATGCTTTAAGCAGCAAGGCTGCAACTGTTAAAACCTAGATGATTGGAGTCACGCCGACGGCGTGACTTTTTTATTACCACTCTACCCTGCTCAACAATTTGATAGAGTACACGGTTTACCTATATATTTGTGCCGTAATGAAAAAGTCGTCTGTACTGGTTTGTGAATCGCAATTTTTAAGCCGCACCGGCCTAAAACACATCATCGACAAGAATCCCTTCTTTTCTGTCGAGGCAGAGGCGCACAACTTCGAGAGCCTGGAAAGAATTCTTGGTGAAAAGAAGTTTGATATCATAACACTCGATTATACGCACGACGGAGAATTCGACGAACAGGCGATTTCCCTGATCCAGGAATCTTCACCACTGACCCATATCCTGATCATCAGCAATGAAAAAAACAAAAGAAGCATCTACGATGTACTGGGTCATGGCATCAATCATTACATCACTAAGAATTGCCGCGAGGACGAAATTTACAAGGCCCTCGACGCATGTATGAAAGACCAGAAATACTACTGTTCAAAGGTCCTCGACATCATCATCGACAAAACCTTCGGACAAAACAATAAGGAATCTGACAACCCACTCACCCAGAGAGAGCAAGAGATTGTACAGCTCATCGCCCAGGGTAAAATGGCCAAAGAGATTTCCTCCATACTTAAAATCAGCATCCACACCATCTATACCCACCGGAAAAATGTGATGAAAAAGCTCAACATCAGTTCTCCCGTCCAGCTCGTCACCTATGCCATCAATAAAGGGTTGGTGGAGATTTAGGTGGTTTAATAAGTTATATAGGTTTAAGTGGTTTAATTTGTTACCGGCAACCGGCAACCGGCAACCGGCAACCGGCAACCGGCAACCGGCAACCGGCAACCGGACAACCATGCCAGAGGCAGGCAGGCTGACAACTGACTACACCACCTCCTCCTCCGGCGCCGTCAATATCTCGGCAGCTTCATAACTCCTAAAATCAACGGCGCTAACTCCGCTAACTCCTTTTTCTTTAAGAAAGACGCCGTAGAGGACATCGACTTCAGCCATCGTCAGCTTATTGTGGGTGATGATGATGAACTGGGACTGGTCGGAAAAGCGCTGGATGAGGCGATTGAATTTTTGGACGTTGACGTCGTCGAGGGGGGCATCGACCTCGTCGAAAATACAGAACGGAGCGGGTTTGAGCAGGTAGAGTGCAAAGAGAAAGGATGCCGCCGTAAGCGCTTTTTCGCCTCCCGACAGCAGGTTGATCGATTTGGGCCGCTTGCCCTTGGGTTTGGCAATGATTTCTATGTTGCTTTCGAGCGGGTCATCGGGGTTGAGGATGACGATGTCACAGTCGTCGTCATCTGAAAACAGCCCCTGGAAAACATCTTTGAAATGCTCACGTACCTTGTCGACCGCCCCGGTGAAGTTGGCAGAGGCGGTTTCTTCGA
>JBFKOL010000263.1:0-6438 GCA_041628815.1 Saprospiraceae bacterium
ATACCAGCTGATCTCAGAAATGGTCAGTTTTATATCAACATTCTCGAACCAAGCCTAAGCTACGAAATGCGTTTAGCCGATATGCAGAGTCTCTTATTAACGGCAGGACTTTCAACCTTAGGAGAAGAAGATATCAATGAAGACTTTGCCCTGGGGTTAATACCCATGTTGCAACTCGATTTTCGTCACTACTATCCCAGGAAGAAGGTAAAAAAGGAATTGCGACCGAATTCAGGCAACTTTGTAGGATTGGTGACTGGGTACAATTTTGCCAGCATTGCAGACAACCTCGACTTCGGAGAGTTTGACGACGAAAAAGCTTTCTTTTTAGGACCAGTTTGGGGCATTCAGAGGAATTATCAAAGTGGTATCCATCTAAGTCTTATCCTTGGTGGGGGGGTTATTACAGGAAGCAACACTGATTTTGATGCGCACGGAATTATATCATTCGAACTTGGTTTTGTCATTGGTGGAAAATAGAAGGACCATGGTGAGAGATGATTTATAATACTACATTCGTCTTCTTCTATAAATTTGAAAACCGGCAACCTCACGTGTTGCCGGTCTCATTCAGAAACACTTCGTAACAATCTATCTTATCCGAACCATCTTTTTTCGTATAAATTGGTTTTTGAAAACCACTTCGTACATATAGACTCCTGGCAGTTTGATTTCTCCGTGATCAAGGATAAAGGTTTGCAAGCCCCTTTTAGCATTTATATTTTGTTCTGATACAATACGACCTCTCATGTCGTATACGCGTAAGCTAACTTCATCTGACTCCGGGATCCAAACGGATATTGCTGTGCTTTTTTGCCACGGATTCGGGTTATTTTGCAGGACTTCGAAGGGTCGCTGTTTGTCTTTCACTTGGATCCAGTCAAAATTGATCGTTTGTGACTCTGTGTATCCTTCAAAGGGCAATCTGTCATCGACGGCGACCACTTGCATATCATCCATGCCAGGTCCAGTTACATCGAGGAATAGGCTGAACAGATGCGTACCAGATTCTAACCAATATCCCGAAGGATTACTCCAGGACATATGGATCAATCGACCGTCATATCGGATGTTATTTTCATCGACATCTAACGCCGCTCTTTTGATTTGAACTTCCTCCAGCGCCACACCAAGGATCTTCCAGCTGCCCTGCAGTCCTCTCAGATCCATAGCTTCAGGATTCGTTACCAATACCTCAACTGCGCTTCCGTGATCTTTAAGTTGGTAAGAAAGCCACTCTTGACCATAAAGGGCGGTCGATTTGCTCCGAACCCCAATATCTGCATCACCCGAAACGTCACCCAATTTGATCCCATAAAACCCTATGTTTTCATCCTCCTCAAATTGGTCTACCTTGTAAGTTTCTTGGAGTGGAAGTTCTATATTAAAACCTTCCAGGTCTATAAGTTGCCCGTCCCAAATAAACTTCAATCCACCAGGACCCGGAAACCGCTGAGATCTTCCGAGAAGAAGGTTTCTTAAAAGAATGAGATCCTGTGATGATATTCGATGGTCGCCATTAATGTCTGCCGCAATAAGATTCCCAGGTCCCGATAACGGTTCTATACCTACCAGATGTCTTTGTATCATTAAAATATCTATTGTTGACAACCCATTCATGGGATCAATGTAGTCAACAGGATCAATGACAAAAGAAGGTGGTAATGATCTGTTTGAAAAATCATACCATCCATCGCGTTGCGTTGTAGCAAGTAGGGTTGAATCGTGATTTGTGGAATCTGAAAGAATATAAACATCGATTCCCTCGAGAGGTACTTCCGAAAGAGTTCTGATGAAACCGGAAAGAAGTGGAGATCTATTCTCACAGGTCACTACGATATCCTGTAAACAAGTATTGGCATTTCCGCATAGGTCTTGTACTGTCCACTCAAGTTGAAAAGTCCCTGCCGGCACCTCGATTTCTATCACCGCATGTCCGTCATCATTCAATTCAGGTTGGCCACTTAAAATCACCTGGTTGTTTGTGTCAACCAATGAATAATACCAATCCAGAAGATGATCCGGAGTACAGTCGACCGCATCCTGGACCAGTCTTATTGATGCATAAGCACAATCGTTGGATAGCTCTACTGCGATGCGCTCACAGTCAGAAACAATAACTGGCTGGGTATCGTCGAAAACAAATAAGTATTGAATGGAATCTACTAAAATGGGGGTGTCCTTTTGACACCAATCTATAGCTGTCCAAGTCCGCTCGACAATCAGACAATGATTGGTATCATTTCGTGTCAGATATGTGTCGGAATAATTTAACCCCGTTTGAATACAGGACGAGATTGTCTCCAAAACTGGAGTACCTGTCTCAATTGGATCGAGTGATAATGCAGTACATTCGGATACCGATACATCGTTCGGGAAGGCTGCCCAGGAGATGCTTCTGTTATCTTTATCACCAACAAAGTGGATCGTTTGCTGGCAATCATGCCTCAGTCCAGAAGCATCCAATATGCTGAATGTCCGGATGATCTCACCAATACCGCATTGATCCCTTTGATCAATCATTTCGTCTTCCACAACCAATACGTCACAATTATCCTTGTAAAATCCATCTAGAAGAATTATATCGGAATCAATTAGGTATTCGGGATCTATCATTATAATACCTCTTTCGGACTCATGTTTTATTTCGCCAAAATCAGATAATTGAGTCCATGGGATATCACACTTCACCCAAATGTCGGGCAAGCAGGTAATTAAGACAGGTGATTTGTCCTGTACATCCACCTGTACTGTACATTCATTGACGTTTCCACTTTCATCTATCACCCGTAGATCAACGAGGACACTATTGCCAATATCACTGCAGCAGAATTCCACCTGCTCTTGCCAAAAGGTCTGGTGCGTGGAACACGAAGGTTCTCGTCTTCTAACCTCAAATTCAACATTTCCACAATTGTCATAGCTGGCATGATTGAATTCTTCGGCCTTAACGACTACTGTTGTGTCTCCTACCGAAACGACCAGGTTTTCAAGACAAATGGCAACAGGAGAAGTTCCATCTACGATTGTAATGAAGGCCGTATCTGAACTGCTGTTATGGCATTGATCTGAAGCCGAATAGATGATTTGATGGATCCCAATATCGAGGTTCACCGTACCCCCGTTGCTCAAAAGTTGTCCATCTGGATATGCTACCGTGATTTCTATATCTTCTGGATTCTGACAATTATCTGTTATTTCTGCCAACGGAAGAACAATATCGACACTGCATGAAAATTGGCTGGCGTTTACAACCATAGTGTCAAATGGGATTGTGATTTCGGGGGGAGTGATGTCGATTATACCTATGAACTGGATGTGTTCCACTGTTTCAGTATTGGAACCACAAACCCATTCCTTCAACCGCCAGGTCCTGACGATTTTGCGCTCGCAACCCCGGTCATATAGTTGAAAATCCTTGAATTCAACACCCAAGAGGCAATAAGGACTTAGATCCTCGTGATAGATGGAATGACCGTTCCAAATCGGACTACCCGCATGATGTATTGAAACGGAACCTTCAGAGTCGAACAATCCTGGCAGATCACAACTCAAAACTACATCTCCTGGTATGATTACTTCTCCGTTAGAAATCCTTTCGTCCAGTTTCACTCTTTCGAGATAGATGCGTTGTTCACAAGGTGCAGACCGGTTGCCGGAATCATCTTCGGCAACATATGTGCGCGTAAAGAATCCTATAAAATTATCATCTCCACAAGTTTCGGTAAATGAGTCTTCGATCAAATGCATTGTTAGCGAACCGCAGTCGTTAAGAACCTCCGGTCCCGCATAAGACAACAGTTCAATACAAGACAAGGTGTCATCCTTACAGCTTAAGACAGGTGGTAGTTTGTCTTCTATTGAAATTGCTCCCCAACATATCTCTGATCCAGGATTTTTTTCCTCGAGGCTGTAGAGGATTGTCTGATTGATATACTCTCTACCTACTTTGGTTCCTTCTAAAAGGACACCAGTGCTATCGTACAATTTCAAAAGATGGAAAGTATCACACCATGGACCGATATCTTCACTTACGAGGCTAGGTGTAATGGTCAACATACATGATCTATCCATCGAAATATTGACCTTCGCTGAACAAAAAACCACCTGGTCGAAGAAACAAGGTACGATGTAGGTCGGATCATCCCCATCGCCTTGTCCATTATCCGACTCCGGATCTAAACCGTCATCCGATTGGTCATCGGCATCACCGATCTGGCGATCCGTAGGTAGGCCTCCGGGTCCATTCAGAACAGGCCAGTGTGATATACCTGTAGCATTTGCCCTCGCCTGGTTCCAGAACGATCCTGGCGGGCTGGCAAGAAACGGATCCATTTCTGCCTTAAGATGAATGACCAACACTTCTCCTGGCTTCATCAAACCAGTTCTATTTGTGAATAAGGAAGTATCTCCATTCATGAAACCATCAAAATCAGGATTGATTTCTGGATCTCGATGAGCCGTACTCGAGTCGATGTAAGGTGTGCTGCCTCTCGACAGCCCAATGTAGGCTGCACCTAAATGATCCGGATGATCCAGGACATCGGTGAGACGAATATCCTCAAGGTCAACATTCCCTGTATTCTCGAGTATAAACCTGAAAGTGATATCGACATTTCTGAAAGCCCCGCTTGCAGCAGGACCAACATGAAGTACTTTTTTAGTCATGTTAAGCACTGGCACCTCCACTGGTGTCGGGTCATCCATCATGCCAGAATCATTGGGCGCCCCCGTATTATTGGATTCAGGGTCATCGCCACTGTCAGAAAGGTCGGAGATCAATTTGCCCTGAGGTGTACGTCCGTTGATTTCGGCCTGGTTGAATAAAATGTCCGGGTAACCGTCATTATCGCTGTCCTTAGCATTGGGATCAAGCTCAACTGTTATATGAATTGCCACAGTATCATTGGGCCTGAGGATTCCGTCTCCATTGAGTAGATTATGATTTGGAGCAGTGCCCTGGTAGGATGTATTAAGCGACGGGGTTGCCAAGGCCGATGAAGCAGCAATCCAAGGGTTCGCATGTCCAAGTACATACTCTGGAACTAGACCAACAAAAGTCTCTCCCAGTTGATCTGCAATATCATCCAATAAGTTGATATGGAGCATATCGTCATTTCCCTTGTTTTTAAACTTCATTTCAAAAGTGACGTCTGCATTGCCAATGTTACCGCTCGCAGCATCTTTGACGCTTACGATTCGCTTGGAGACATTCATGTCGAAAAGAACCAATAATGTCGGATCCTGCTGGGAAAATGGATCCGATGAGTCAGGATTGGTTCCTTCCGGATCCTGACCCAGATCCGACCAATCATGTGCAGGCAAGCTGTCATCATTATCACCTAAAGCCGTGGCAACAGCCTGGTTGACTAATGTATCTACCAATTGGTTGGCATTTGGATCGATTTCTACCACCAATTCAACCACAATGGATGAATCAGGGTCCAGGAGACCTGTATCGGTGAGAAAAATATTTCCTGATGACAATCCACCATCGTACTTGGTGTTGACCAAAGGGTCCTGCCTTGCACCACTGCTTATGATAGATGGGTTTGCCGCATTGTCTAACAATTCAGACGGATCTACCACCCTGACAAAGGCCTCATCCATTTGAGAAGCAAAATCGTCGGTCAATTGGATGCTTTTTAATGGAAGTGATCCCCGATTTTTGATAACAAAACGGTACGTAACATCGAAATTACCCACCTTGTTACTGATGGCAGGTTGAATTCCAAAAATATACTTGGCCAAACCGATATTTGGAAAGACCGGTGCCCCTGTCGGATCGTCTTCTGTACCGGTGTCGTCTGGTGAATCGGGATTAGAGCTTTCAATATCGACACCTGAATCACTCAAATCGACTGCATTGAAATCTTGTGTCAAAACATACGAACCATGTTCATTGTAAGCAGCAATGATATCGTCCACCTGATCGGGAGACAGAAAATGGTTGTTCGACCTTCCAACTATGAGTGCCTGATTTTTGAAGTATCCCGATGAATCCGAAACAAACGGAGAAAGTTCGATTACTACCTGCACCCTTACAAAATCATTCGGTGCTAATGTAGCCGTTGTAGAAAAGAGAGAGTCGTTATTTATTCCATCAAACGATTGATTCATCTCTGCTGGCACAGTGGCTTTTTGTTCCTTCATTAATGGAATTCCTACAACGCCTACAAAGGCTTCACCAATTTGCTCTTGCAGATCATCGATGATTTGAACATTGGCAAGTGTGTCATTACCAATATTACCCGCTAAGAACTCATAGGTGATATCTACTCTTCCATCGATGCCACTTTGGGAGGGTACTTCATAGTTTACAATTTCCTTGGTAAATCCCAGCTGTGGAATGAAGATGTAGACCGGATCATCTTTACCTCCCGTATCACCAGGTGCTCCGACGTTTGTTCCTTCGACATTTGATTCGCCAAAAATGGC
>JBFKOL010000264.1:0-6380 GCA_041628815.1 Saprospiraceae bacterium
ATTTTCCCATTTCTTCATGTTCTTGGTTACTGTTCTCATGTTTTCTACCATGACTGCATGCTACGAAGATGACGGTGAACTGGTGGAGCCTGTCAAGACTGAAACAGATAATCCATCCCCAAATGGAATTAGAAATGCCGACTGTGACGACCCGTCTGTCAGGCACTTCCCATGCCGTTAGAAACCATCCGGTTCGGTGGCACAACCTGTGATTCGTGCTCTGAACCGGCCCCCGGCATGGGCAGTGAATCCGACCTCAAGGTCAATTCGTCGACCTGCATGATACTGTGCATTGGTGGCGCCAATATTCTCTATTTCTTGTACTGAAGTAATCGAATTGGAGGCCCTGCGGAAATAGATATCGTCGACCGTGCCTGACAGATTATGGTCCGATGGGCATGGCTCGACGAAGAAATATCTCGTATAAGTCTGTCCATCAAAGGTGCACTCATAGCGCCATGTGCCTGTTTGTTCGTTGTTGGCCAGTTGAAATGCATTCCAATACCAAGTACGTTTAGTATAATTGTTAGGGCAGTTCGGGTCGCCATTCGAAGCGGAGAAAGTATAGTTCATGGTAGTAAACTCGGTATTATCGGGTCTCAATACTCTGGCTGTACAATTTTTGGTATTATCAACTAAAGAGAAATAGGCCGCGAATACAATTGAGTCCCCTGGGACGAAAACGATCTTTTCCCTTCTCATGCCAGCGACGGCGGTGCTGTCGGTAAGATCGCAGGAAGGCTGCGTTGGAACACCCGCATGGGTGAGCAGGGTCATCAGGTTGGCGTCAAAATAAGGAAGCTGATTTGCCCACCAGGTCTGAGTAGTGATATTACCGACGGTATTCAGGTTGCTACAAGGACCGAAGAAAGGATCGATCAGGATGCCGTTCATGTCCCTGAGTTCAAGGTGGAGATGTGGATTGGTACTGTTGCCCGAACTTCCAATCTGACCTATGTACTCTCCCTGCCGAATGGTATCGTTCATTCCCTTTGACGTCAGTGAATTCATCTTCAGGTGGATGTATGCCGAGGTCGTTCCATCGCAGTGTCGTAGGGTTAGATTGTTTGAGGGACGGCCGGTACCCCACCGGCAATTGGTATCAGGGTTTCCATCATTCTTTCCAATGATCACTCCTTCGGCTACTGCGACCACATTGACCAGGTTATTTGCCATCTTGAAATAGGGGTACGGGTATGTGCTGATATCGATTCCGTCGTGGTCATACCCCAGTGTGTCGGTTCCGTCGTCAGTCGGTCTATCCGTATCATATGACCGGCATCCGCAATTGTAATCGAGCACATTTCCTCCCGTACTGTTCAGTGAATCGATATCGACAAAGTTGGACACATAGGCAAACTCGAATCCATCAAATCCTTCACCCGCTTCGAGCGGCCATATGAGCGTTCCCTGAATGGAAGGCCCCCAAGGCTCGAAGTCCGCAGGAAGGATGTATGACAATCCATGGTCGTCATCACCTCGCACATCGTCTGCAATATTTTTTGCACTTAGAGATTGTGTGATATGACCCAATGCCTGGTTATCTGTATTTACAAAATACCGATACTCTTGAAAACATACAGTCGCGAGCAACGCTATAGAACATATAAAAGCAAATAGGACCTTTTTCATCTTACCTTCTTTTTCAGTGCATCCAATTCTTTCTTCATCTCAATAAGGTACAGTGTGAGTTCTTCGATTTTCTCTTGCTGAAGGGTAACGATATCTTCGAAGTCAAGCCCAGTTTTTTTCAGTGAGTCAGAAGATGGAAATCCTGGCAGGTGCCCGTGACGTTTGATAAAAGCATCGACTTCTTCAAGAGGTTTAAGGCGATAGCCGGGAATAAAGACGTGATCAGCCCAGTTGCCCGACAATTCGCACACCAATCCTTCAGAAAGAATTTCGCCGTCAACGGCCAGCATATACCCTCCTGGCACGTCCCCGGCATATCCAATGGCTGTCTGGCCCGAGTTTCTTTCTATCGTCAGATGAGGCCCAACAGGACCGTCGTCGTTGCCAAAGATTTTGAGTTTGTTTTCCAATCCATCGTAGTGAATAGCCATGCCGAAATTGAAGTCATTGTCTTCTCCGAGCAGGATTTCGGCATCGCCACCGCTTGGGTGAAAGTCCGGAGCCAGGAGAAACTGTGCGATACTTGCGCTGCCAAGGACGTGCAGATCTGCGAGTGGATCAAGAACTTTTATACCGACCTGCCCATTGTTTTCGACCATGAATCTTGGATTGCCGGATTGATCCGCACGAATGAGGTGACTGGCACCTGTTTCAGAAATATGAAGCTTGGCCCCCGGTGCATCCTGGCCAATGCCTAAATCACCTTGCTGGTCTAAAACCATCTTAGGTGCCACACCGGCATTGGTATTGATATACCAGTTGTACCCTGCCTGGGATTTGAAATAAAGCTCTTTCAGGTTAAGGCTTTTATAGAAGCCTGGGGCCAGAGCAGGAATAATGTTTGTCTCAAATCCAAATCCCAACATGGCGTTGTCTTCGAGCGTCCCAAAAATGGCAATTTTGTCTTTTTGTGCTGTACCGATGCCGGATGTCGACATTTCCATTTCTCCGAGTATATCAAGTTCGGTGTCAATATTGGTTTTATTGATACCTACAAATCCATTCTGTTGGTCTACAAATAGGGTATGATTCCCAAGGTTTATATTACCTCCTTCCTCCTGGAGGAGCAGCGTGAGATTGGATTGAATCCGATCAAAATCAAATTTGATATAATTCTCTGCCGGGTTGCCCAGGTAAAGTATTCCGTCCGGGTTGGACAATTGGGCAGTATTGAAAACATGGAATGTCGTAATGGGGTTGGAAGTCAACAGTCCGACGCGATTGTTGGGTTCTGTAGCGATCATAAGAGGATTGATATCCGAGGGTGTATCGAGCTGGAATACCGTATTTTGGGCAGTGAGCACTCCGAAAAGCGATGGAATCAGAATACAGTAAAAAAGTAGTAAGTTTTTCATAGCAGGCTGATTTTGAGTGACTTGTATGTTCATTTAAGTTACAGAAATTGAGCATCACTGTCAATTGAACCATAACGCACGAATCCAACCGTACGAAAGATTATTTTTACCTTGAGTGCTCTTTTAATAATACTTATCTACCATGATATTCTATTTGCTGTATTGTTCATAAAGTTTTAGACCACTCTGGATCTTTTATATCAATTCTTCTTTTTCCGTTTTTCCATTCTATTTTGCCACCTGGTGTACATGAATTTCTAAGGGAAATCGCGTGCAAAAGAGTAAAAAATAAAAATCTCAAATCAGGCATGCAATCTTGCAGTGCGGGGTTCAAAATGATTACATTCAAATCATCACCAACGGTCCTAATTTGTTATGTTTCGGTCAGGTCTGCAAACTTATCTGCTTTTCTTCTTCTCAATGGCAGCCCATTGGACGGAGGCACAATCTCATTTCAACATCATCCGCGAGGAGGTATACATCCCATTGGCTGACGGGACGAAGCTGGGGTGTATTTCCTATCGTCCTCGTACGGAAGAAAAGCTTCCCGCATTGGTGTACAGGACGCCTTACGGTATCGATGATTATGACAGCTATGCCGAATTGCCGAGGAAGGCAGCGCAGCGAGGATATGTGGTATTCCTTGTCGATGTCCGGGGCAGGTATCGCAGCGAAGGGCAGTTCGAGGCCTACCGCAACGAGCAAGTCGACGGTTACAACGTGATTGAGTGGGTGGCCCGTCATCCCTTGTGCAACGGTAAAGTGATGACGTATGGAGGCTCCTACCCTGGCATTGTACAGTGGCAGGCAATGTCCCTTGCACCACCGAGCCTGGTGGGTGCTGCACCGGAAATGACGCCCATCGGAAGTCATCATTTTTTCTACAATGGCGGTGCCTTTTCGATGACATGGCTGGACTGGTTCATGTCTTACATCATCCCGGACAAAAGGAAAAGAGCTGACGACACTTCTGGTCCGTGGAAGGATACGCGTGCACTTGAACAATGGCGCAATTCCGACCGGCAAGCGTGGTACAGTTTCCGCCCACTTGACGAAATGCCATTGTTAAGGGAATATGCCCCGGAATACTTTGAATGGTTGCGACATCCAAATCAAACGGAATGGTGGAGTTTTGTAGATATGGAGGCCGGTTTTGATCATTTTGTGGTTCCGGTATTCTTACTTTCCGGGTGGTATGACAGCGTCTATGGGGTGGAAGGTGCCTGGCGAGCGTTCGACCTGATTCATGCAGGGAATAGCCCGGATCTTGTAAAAAATCATTCCAGACTTATCATCGGCCCATGGAACCATACCTCCATTCATACCCACAAAACAAGATTTGGAGATTTTGACTTCGGAGCATCTGCAGGACTTGATTACGATCGTCTTTTACTTGATTGGTTTGATCTGCTTGTTCGGGAAGAACCTCACAGCAAGACTGAAGCTCATTTGTTTGTCATGGGGACAAATAGCTGGAGAAGTTTTGACCAATGGCCAGTCCATCCCAGCAGCGAAATGAACTTATTCCTTCAGCAGGATTATACGCTTGATACCCTTCAACAAACCACATATGCCACAGTCGGCTTTCGATTTGATCCAACGCATCCGGTCTGGGACGAGCATTATGAAAAAAGCATTCCTTACGACCAGTCCGGAATCGAAGGTCGCGAAGATGTTCTTGTCTATACAAGCAAACCACTCGTATCCGACCTGGAGGTCATCGGAGAAATCAAGCTGAGGCTGGCAGTGAGCTCTACTGCCAAGGATACAGATTTTACATTTACGCTATGCGATGTCTATCCGGACGGTCGTTCGGTCAATCTTTCCGGATTGGATGCCGGTTATCTACGCATGCGGTACAGAAACGGCTATGAAGAGCAAGAATTGATAAACCCCGGGAAGGTTTATTCGATTGAGGTGCGGGGGCTTTATACGGCCAATGTATTCCGAAAGGGGCATCGTATCCGTATCTATATAACAAGCTCTATGGCACCGCATTACGATCCCAATCCCAATACTGGACGAGCAATTGCGAGTGAGACAGGTTTGGCACCTGCACTCAATACGATTCATTTGGGGGGTAAACATTTGAGCAAACTCATTCTCCCCGTGTATTCGGAAAACAAGGTGCCGGATGGCAAATAGTCGCATCTATCTTCAGTGAAAGGCGTACATCATTGAAAATGCTGAGAATGCTCATTTGATTCCTTAGGCTGAATGAATTTCTTGTGTTATCTTAATAACCTGCAGGCTACAGACAGGCCTGTAGGGTTCGACATAACTATAAAAAATGAAACAACCCAACTACACCTCCAGCCAGTTGAACTTACTTGTTTTTCTTCGAATCCTGATCGGGTGGCATTTTCTCTACGAAGGCATAGTTAAACTCTGGAATCCCAACTGGTCGGCCGGAGGTTACCTAGCCGATTCAGCAGGCTTATTCAAAAACTTTTTTTACTGGATGGCAGGCAATTCCACGGTCCTGAGTATTGTAGACTTTCTCAATGTATGGGGGCTCGTCCTTATAGGGTTAGGCCTTATGCTTGGCGTACTCACTCGGTGGGCACTACTAGGTGGAATGTTCCTTCTGGCTTTTTACTACCTATCGCATCCTGCATTGATCAATGTCAAATATGCTCTGCCAAGCGAAGGTAGTTACCTTATCGTCAACAAGAACCTGATTGAATTTGCGGCGTTGGCCGTGTTGTATGTATTTCCTACAAGCCATATTTTAGGTATCGACCGATTTTTTAAGAAAAACATTCAGACTGCCTGATTCAATTAAAATTTTAAACCATTACCATGGCATCCAATGACAAAGAACAAAAAACAAATGCAGATATCCAGCGAAGGGACCTTTTAAAGGGGTTAGCTTCCGTCCCTATTCTAGGTGCATTTGCTGTGGGAGCTTGGGCAAAACACGCCAATGACGAGGAAATCAAGAAAAGCATCCTTAAAGAGCTCGATGTAACTGCAGGCACTCCATCTCCCACTGGCCCGATGTCCGGGGACCCCATTCGCATCGGCATCATAGGCTTTGGTATTCGTGGTGAGCAGCTCGGTCGTGCCTTGGGTTTTGCCACACCAGCCTGGAAAGAGCGCATGAAGGAAAACGCACTGAAGAATCCGAAGGACACCCGTCTAAAGGATTTTCTTGACCAGGAAAACCTCAATGTCCGGATCACAGGCGTTTGCGACGCATTTTCTGTGAGAAGAGAATTGGCCGCCGAAGCTGGAACTGTCAATGGCCATGTGCCGAAAATGTACAGGGATTATCGCGAAATGCTGGCCTCACCAGATATCGATGCCGTAGTAATAGGCACCCCGGATCACTGGCATGCCCCAATGAGCATTGATGCCATCAATGCAGGAAAACACGTCTATGTGGAAAAA
>JBFKOL010000265.1:0-6371 GCA_041628815.1 Saprospiraceae bacterium
ATCAGATACCTTGTCTGAGAAAACAAAGTCGTTATGCTTGTCGTAAATGTCTCTCAGGACAAAAAAGCATTCACGCATATTGGTATTCTTGAGACTCAGCGATTGTTTGCCCTCCGGAAAGTCGCGGTACAAAGGACCAAACTTGAAATCATGCTCACCATCTTTCTTTAAAAAATCATAATAATCTTTAAGGTCGTTTGCACTGGTGTCAATGGGGAGCTCACCAATAAACCCGCTGTAGACATATCCTACTGTTGATCCAGACTTGACAGGAACGTAGCTTCCTCGGATTTTAAGCGTGTGTGACAAACCATTTTTTGCATCAATTACCGTGACGTCAAAAGGTCTGGAGCTACCTTGACTATCCATTAAAACCAGCGTATCACCATAGTTTGCCGCTCCAATAACATTGATCTGAGTAGTATCTAAATAGGTAGAATCCCGTACGCGCAAGTTTCCCTTCGCATATACATGCCTGATATCCGTCACATTGACCACGCGATACAGTGAATCGATCAGGTTTTCCTTTGACTGATTGATGTTCGATTTTGAACCCTCCAGTATCCCCCTGACGTCATCGATCTGCTTTTTTATCTCCACATTCTCCATGGATACCTGGGCTTTTTCACTCTCCTTTATCCTGATATTGCGAACAGAATAATAAGCAATCGCTCCGACTATTCCCAAAAGAAGGATGACCATAAAAACCGTGTATAAAAGTGATCTCCTTTTGGATCGCTCTATCCGGTCAATGGCCTCATACATGTACTCTTTTTCATTCATGGAAAACTGCTTTTTGCGGTCATCTTCCAGGATTCATGCACCAGGGACCGAATGTTGTTGTAATCCTCGGTAAACTCTTCTGTTGACAAAGTCGGGGTCTTTAAAATACCTTGTATCCTTTCCTGAAATTCTTTGAATAGGTCAATGGTTGAATACTTACTCATGATGATCTTTCCTGGAATCAATATTAAAGCTTCAATAAACAGTGAAAACAAATTGATTATGTCTCGAACATTGGGGTTAAACGAGGACAAAAACTGTGAGTAAATAAAAACCATCAATCCGGTAATCAACAGGAATCCTGAAAACATGATGAGCCTTTTGATGTCCTTTTTCCTTCTGAGAATTATATTCTTTATATGAGAGTTCAGGATCTTTAATTTGGACTCGGTTATTAACCTTCGATCTTCATTGGTCGGGCCTGACTCGGAATTTTCAAAAATCGCAACCGATAATTCCAATATGGCATTCAGCAAGTTGTTCAGATCGTATTTGATGTCTGAACTTTGCAGCCTGTGCTGTTTTTTGATATTGGCACTTCGGGCCTGTAGAATGACTACCTCGTTCTTCAAAGAAGACAGGTTCAGTTTATCACAGCGATCATACAGGATCTCGAGAGCCTCTTTGTGCTTATTATTAATAACAAGCTGTTCTATATCGCTTAGAAAGGTTTTCATACAGTAAACACCCTTACCTGAAATTAATAAAATTGTGGCAGATGCGTTAGCAGAAAATTAAGTAAAATGATATTACATTAAAATGTATTATAATACGTGTTGAATTATTGAATGTGATATTTGAATCATTTGCCCGGAATCCGCAACCCGAAACCCACAATCCACGACTGACTACGCTCCCCTTCATATTCATGGCAAGCCTGCAACAATCAGGCAGGTAGGCAGGCTGATACCCGATAGCCCTGCCGGAGGCAGGCAGGCCGATAGTCGTCCACTACCTTACCACCGGTACCAGCAAATGGCTGTCGTATTGCCCCCCGGCATGCAGCGCATGTGTTCCCTTGTTGACCGAATAGTGATGGCCCATGGCCGGATGGGTGAACAGGTCTTTGCCCTGTACGACAAGTTGTAAGGACTCGCCTTTTCTGAACAGGGTGCTGCCCGGCAGGATTTCGATGTGCACAGCCACGATTTCCCCTTTGGACAATTCTTGTGGATTCTGATGGCTTAGTACGGGTTGCCAGTCGGTGGATCGCTCCTTGTCCAGTGAGCGCTCGGAGACGCGCAGCCAACCCATGGACACCGATCCCTTATTGTACCCTGTCTTGGCATAGAAAAAGACCTCGCGACCCAGGGTGTCGAGCTTTTTAACGGCAACAAACAGGTCCATGTCGGAGCCCTTGCTCGTGGAGACCCAGAGTTTGAGTTTCATGTTGCCGGTCAACTCAGTGTCTTCGTCAAACCGGTAAGTATAGCTTGCGCTGCTCTCGAAAGGATCGTACTCGGCCGCTTCTGCCGTGCCTGCAGGTGTCGTCCTTAGAGAACCTTCGCTGTTTTCCAAATACAGTTTTCTGTATTCGGTCCCGGGAACGGGCCATGTCTCCTCGAAGCGCACCTGGTATTGGTCCAGGCTTTCCCTTACTTCCAGCCGCACCGACCGGACGGTGTCCATGCCGTTGTCTTCTCCTTTCAGGAAATGATCGAAAAACCTTTTTTGAAGGTCTAGGGCTTCATCGCTGTAGTATACCGACCACTTTTGGCGGCCATGCGTAAAGAGCCATTTGTCTTCCGAAGAAATCTGCTTGAAGCCTTCAAAGGAGCCGCGGGAATGCAGTCCCTGGTCCGACCAGGTAGCACAGATGAGGGCGGGCACCTTGATCTCGTCCAACCGGATCTGCGGCGGCGGATTGATTTTCCGCAGGAGCCCGGGATTTTTGTGTCCCAGCCTGAACAGGAAAAACGGGGGCAGCGGCTTATCGCTGTTGGCGCAGTCTCTCACCCTGTTCACCCAGAAGCGGGTGAAGACGGTTTCCGGGATGCCACCGTGGTACAGCACTTCGCGAAAGGCATCGGTATTGCCTTCCCAGGGGATGATGGCCTTTAAATGAGTCGGTGGATCGCCGGTGGCGGCAACCCACTGCGCAATGGCCAGGTAGGACACGCCATTCAGGCCGACGTTGCCGTTGCTCCAGGGCTGCGTGCCTGCCCACGTGATGGCGTGGTGGAAATCCATGATGTTCCGTTCGTCAAAAAGGCCGGCGGCGCCTTCGGACTTGAAATAGCCGCGGGCATTTACCTGTACGACGGCATAGCCATGTGACAGCCAAAAAGCCGGGTCGGGCGCCTCCCACATGGTCCAGGGGCTTACCTCGAAAGTGCCGAGATTGAAATCCGGTAAATAGGAAGCCTTGAGCGGGGGTGGATACGATTCAGGGCCCTTATCCTTGTCGTATGCCGTAAAGGACATAACGACCGGGTACCGGCCCTCTTTTATGGGTCTGAATACATTGGCTGACAGGGAGACCCCGTCCTCCATCACGATAGCAACGTCTTTTTCTATGATCGCTTTTTCACGCAACGCATCGATACTCCGGATTTTGACGGGATACATACCGGGGTCGCCAGGCTCTATGTCCTCAAAGGAAATCGAATCACCAGGACGGATGTTTTCGTACGGGCGCCACAACAGATAATAACCCACGGCAATGATCAGGGTCAGTATTGCGAGGGAGTAGATTAGTATATTTTTCAGTTTTTTCATTTTATCCGGACGTCCATTCTAATCTATGGGAAATTGGGGAAATAAGGTATATGATATGCGATATGCGATATGCGATAGGTGATATGCGATATACGATACCCGCCTGCCGGACGGGCAGTGTGATTTGATCGAAATCCCAGAGAATTTATTAACTCTGTAACCCTGCAACCTTGCAACTCTGTTACCAAGAAACTAGAAACCAGAAACCAGAAACCAAGAATCATCTATCTTGCCAAACAACAAATCCAATACCCCTTCACAGCTATGAAACACCATCTCTTCCTCCTTCTCGCCTTCCTGACCGTATTGTCGTGCCGCCAGCGCCCACAGCAACAGACGATGACAGACACGTTAATCTCCGACCCGCAGTGGTGGAAAGAAGGCGTCATCTACCAGATCTACCCGCGCAGCTTCAAGGACTCCGACGGTGACGGGGTAGGGGACATACGTGGCATCATCGAAAAACTCGACTACATCGAAAGCCTGGGCGTAGGCATGGTGTGGATGAACCCCTTCTTCGCCTCACCGAACGTGGACAATGGCTACGACGTAAGCGACTACCGCGCCATATTGCCCGAATTTGGCACCATGGAGGACTTTGACGCCCTGCTCGAAGGATTGCACGAAAGGGATATCCGCTTCATCCTCGACGTGGTGGTCAACCACAGCAGCAACCAGCACGAATGGTTCCAACAGTCGCGGAGTTCGCGTGACAACCCTTACCGCGACTATTACCACTGGTGGCCGGCAGAAAAAGGAGAACCCAACTACCGGTTTTCCTTCTTCGATGCGGAAGGCAGCGCATGGAAGTACGACTCGCTGACCAACGCATACTATCTCCACTACTTTGCACAAGAGCAGCCCGACCTCAACTGGGAAAATCCGAAGGTGCGCCAGGAAGTGTACGACATCATGAAGTTCTGGGCCGATAAGGGAGTCGATGGCTTCAGGCTCGACGCCTTCCAATATGTCTCCAAGGACACGACTTTTCCGCCGCTGCCCGAAGGATTCGAAAAGGAGATCATCAAATATTACGGCATGGGCCCGAACCTGCACGAATACCTGCAAGAGATGAACCGCGAGGTGCTCAGCCAGTATGACGTATTCGCCGTATCGGAAGGGGTAGGGAGTACGTTGCAGGACGCGCACGACCTCGTCGATGCCGACAGGAAAGAGCTGCAGATGGCCTACCACTTCGAAGGAGTCGACCTGGTCAATTCGCTCGATGGCTACGAACTCAATGAGCTCAAAGAAGTCTTCACCAGGTGGGACGACTCTTTTGCCGAAGAGGGATGGATATCAATCTTTCTCTCCAACCACGACGTGGCAAGGATCGTCTCGCGCTTTGGCAACGACGCCGCCGAGTACCGGGCGCCGTCCGCCAAGATGTTGCAGACCTTCCTGCTGAGCATGCGAGGTACGCCGTACATCTATTACGGCGACGAAATCGGCATGATCAACATCGACATGCCCGCCATCGAAGACTACCGCGACATCGCCGCCATCAACGGCTACAAGAAGGCGCAGTCCGAAGGGGCCGATATGAATCTTTTCATGGAGTCGCTCAATTTCCTGTCGCGCGACAACGGCCGCACGCCGATGCAATGGGACGACAGCGCCCATGCAGGCTTTACCACCGGCACCCCGTGGCTACCCGTCAGCGATGACTACCGCACCGTCAACGTCTCCTACCAGGAAAAAGACCCCGGATCGGTGCTGCACTACTTCAGAAAAATGACCGCCCTGCGCAATGACAACCCGCTGTTGGTCTATGGCGACTACGAGCTGCTGCAGCGCGGGCACCCGACGGTGTATGCCTATACGCGGACGCTGGGCGATCAAAAGATGCTCGTCCTGCTCAACTTTTCGGAAGAGGAAAGCACCATCACCCTGGACGAGGCCGGTGACCTGGGAGATACAGCCATCAACAACTACGACGACATCCGCATCGAAGGTAAGACGGTGCGGCTCAGGCCGTACCAGGCGTTTATCGGGTGGGTACAAACGGAATAGAGGGTCATCATTGGGACCATTCCTTAATATGCACGGGGTGGTGCGTGCCAACCGTTCTTTGAGCCGGTCATGGTATATTTACAGTTCGAAGTGACGTTTATGGTGGCAGAAATCGCCCGTTGGGTATTGCTATTTTTTGGTTTGTTCCTCGTCGCAGTGGGACTGTACATGATTTTCGCCCCCCGCAAAGTACGCGCCGTCATCGGCAAGGCCGCCAGTACACCAATGATCCATTATGGCGAACTGACCATTCGCCTCATCCCCGCCGCAGCCTTGGTCCTCTATGGCGATCAAACATCCTATGCTATGATCTTCAAGGCGCTCGGATGGTTCATGATCGCCACATCGATGGTATTGTATTTTGTACCGCGCAGGTTGCACCACCAATACGCCCTGTGGTGTACCTCAATCCTCAACCCTATATATGTCAGGATGCTTTCACCGCTGTCGATGGCATTTGGTGCGGCGGTGATTTATGCAGTGGTTTGAAAGCCTATTTTAATGCGTTCTATAAACAGAGAGAATTCATAGTTCATAATAATTACTGTCCGGTTAAATCTCAAATGACCCTATTATGTAAATATAAGTGGCTGATTATCAGCAATGATTGGCATCCTTCTAAAAAAACACCTACATTCTTATTTCTATTCGGTTTATTGATGCTTTCGAGCGATTTTGAATGAACTTCTTGTAGACATCATGTTTTACCAAGAAGGACCTGTGCTGCTGCCAATGGCGATCAGGAGTAAAAATGCTCCCGCCGAAATGGCCTTCAACACATTGCCTTTCGGCAATTTCCTTCACCGATGTTCAGTCATCCTCGCTTTCGCTCAGTCACGTAGCGCCCGCCTGCGGAC
>JBFKOL010000266.1:0-6360 GCA_041628815.1 Saprospiraceae bacterium
GCAAAGGCAGCCCCAAAATCCCCTGGATTGACAAGGTTCGAAATGCTGTTACTCCGGCAGCAACGCTGATAGGCAATCATAAAATCGCCACCATCAATATTCAGTTCTATGTCAAATTCATAGATAGCCCTTTCCACAAAAATACCCGGCGGCGTGATCAGACAGGGTTGTGTGTTGGGCTCTACTGTTTCGCGGAATGTATACCTGAGGGGAGGCGTCTTGCCAACGTAGGACCAGTTGGCACCATTGGAGGCTCTCCATATCCCAAATTCAGCTCCTGCATTATTTGAGCGGGGTCCCCCGTCAAAATCCGCACCATCGGGATCCCTGCCATCACGGTACATCTGGAATTCGAAATGTAGTAGGATGCGATTGTTGATGGTGTCCAGGGTTACACATTCATAAAACACATCTCCACCAATGATATGTCTGGCAGTCGACTTATTCGCAATGAATAAGATTACCAAGAATATCAATATATATTTAGAACTTTGCACCGCTTTCTTGATTAAGCATATGAGTACCCGTACTTCAGAATGGGTATGTTGTAGAACGTATGAGACTAAGGTAGTGTTTTGTAGAATTTTCATGAAATGAGGGAAATTGACGTATTAACAGATACTTTAAAGGAAGAAGTTGGCCGAACAGCGATGGCTTTGAAACAAGGCAAAGTGATCCTCTATCCCACCGACACCATCTGGGGACTGGGCTGTGATGTAACCAATAAAAGTGCGGTCGACCGAATTTACGAAATCAAGCAACGCGATCGCGATAACCCATTGATCATCCTTGTAGACGGTATATCTATGCTGAAACGTTACGTGCCGCGTCTGCATCCCAGGATAGAAACCCTACTGTGGTATCACAAACGGCCACTTACAGTTGTCTATAAGGAAGTGATTGACCTGCCGCAGCACATTTTGGCAAGTGACGGTTCGGTGGCCATAAGAATTTGTAAGGACGTGTTCTGCAATGGCGTAATAGCTATGTTCGGACGTCCCATCGTTTCTACATCCGCTAACAGGAGCGGACAGCCTTTTCCGGGATCTTTTGACGAAATAGACCCCGATCTTGTAAATGAAGCAGATTACGTAGTGCCGTCTCACTGGGAAAGAAAAACAAGCAAAGAACCCTCGATCATTGCTACCTACAACCATAAAGGAGAACTTGAATTTATCAGAGAATAGCGTCGAGGACCGATTGGTTGTCTTTCGGGCTGAAAAGTTGATAAACTTCCCATACCCAAGGATCAAGTACATCTGCTGGAGGAATGCCTCCGCCGGGATGCTGTGATCTCCAGAGACTCCACATGAGCTTTCTTTGTAAAACTTTTTCACAGCCATCGCGATCGATCTGATCTCCAAGTGCTTTTTCAATGACTTGCACGGATCCATTTTCCTTCAAGGGATCTGAGAGGATAGAAGATAACATCATGGCGCTGCCGCCCGGAGCAGTCAATAACAAATTAAACAGATCACTTTTTCTCCAAAGACATGAATCGCCCTTGAGTTCCACATCGGGTGAGATGCCATTATGTGATGGAAGTTTGCGCTTCAAACGGACCGAATACCGAATGGAATCTGGTAGTGTTTCATCCGTGCGGTTTATACTGCGTCCACTCGGTAATACGTACTCACCAACAGTCAGGTTGATGGCACCCCGATTGCTGAGATCGTATTTTTGCTGGATCAATCCTTTTCCATAAGAAGGCTTTCCGACAATAATGGCCCTGTCGTGGTCTTGTAGAGCACCTGCCAATATTTCACTGGCAGAAGCTGAATTCTCGTTGATCAATACAGCAATGTCTTCAATCCGTAGAAATCCTCTTCCATTGGAACGAAAGGAGCGAATTTTCCCCCTGGCATCTTTGGTTGAAGCCAGCAGTACATCCGGTTGCTCGATGAGCTGATTGAGTATTTTAACTGTTTCACTTAATATTCCGCCGGGGTTGTCCCTCACATCAATGATTAGACCGTTGACGCTCGCTCCTATCATTCCGTATCTGTCAAAGGACTCCATAAACGATGCAAATGTCCCATTGCTGAACCTTCTTATGGACACCAACAGTGTAGAACTGTCCGGCAAAAGGAACGCTTCGACAAGAGGGCTGTTGACTCGGCCTACCACCACATTGGCTTCATGTATCATTTTTGTTTGGAAACCGTACCATTTCATCCGAATCGTGTCTCCGACGGGCTTCGAAGAAAGTTGCGTTATCGAATCTCGAGTCAGGGCAAACCCCGTCACTCTCACACCATCCATAGATAAGAGTATATCGCCCCTTCGCAATCCAGCCTTATCCACAGGACTGTCATTGTAGACTGCCGTGATCACCAAAGTATCCGGTGTTTGATAATATTCAAATCCCAGGCCCTCATAAGTTCCGGAAATGTATTGATCAAATCGCTCATCGACTTCTTCAGCCAGATAGACCGAATATGGATCCAGTTGTCGCATTATATGCGATATTGCTTCGTCAGTGAGCTGTGTATAATCCGGATGACCGTAGTATTGTTCTCGGATATGAGAGACGGCTTCAATAATTGCATCGGTAGGATCGGCTTTGGCCCGTCTAATCAACAGATCGCTTTCCAGGCTCTCCGAAAGGCGAAATCCTGCCATCAGCGATATAATGCTCACCAAGGCAATAAATAAAGGAAGGTAAATAATTTTATATGAATTGTTAATATTATTCAATAGAATAGCCAATTGTTGTGAATAAGATCAAACATTTAGACCATTGGTAAACTACCTGACAATAAATATTTTGTTCTTTTACCGTTAATTGGATGCAATATCAAAAGATCGGATAACTTTAAAGCGAAATTTGTCAACTCCCTTAAACTTTTCATATGAAGTCAAAATATGACCTCGATCATATTGACCTTCAGATCATTTCCATTATGCTCGAGGATGCCAAGACATCTTATGCAGAAATCGGGCAGAAATTATTTGTATCTGGAGGAACAGTTCATGTCAGGTTGAAAAAACTTAGCGAACTCGGTATCATCACAGGCTCCAAGTTGAAAGTCGATTTCTCAAAACTTGGATTCGATATCATCGCCTTTATCGGAATATTCCTTGAGAAGAGTCAACTCTATCAGAATGTTGTTGAAAACTTACGTGCGATTCCCGAGGTGATATCTGCTCACTACACCACTGGAAACTACAGTATTTTTGCCCAAATCGTTTGCAAGGATACCGAACACCTTCGAAACGTGTTATCGAATAAGATTCAGGTTATTGACGGTATTCAACGTACAGAGACTTTCATTTCTCTGGAAGAATCCATTAACCGTCCTCCTGAAGTAATCAGTCCAGCAGAATTGGCAGAAAAGAAAAAATAGAAAAGAAGTTACTCGTTCAGGAGCCGAGATAGTGTTTCAACAATTTGCTCCTCGAACTGGATCGCAGTTTGTTAATGGCCTTGTCTTTAATCTGTCGAACTCTTTCACGGGTCAATCCGAATCTCTCGCCAATGTCTTCAAGTGACATGGGGTGATCCACACCAATTCCAAAATACAACTTGATTACATCCATTTGTCTATCAGTCAAGGTACCCAGTGACCGTTCTATCTCTGTGCGCAATGACTCACTATACTCGAGGCCGGAGTCGGTGGTTGGTGTTGCGCTGTTTTCGAGTACATCAAGCAAAGAGTTGTCTTCACCATCCACAAAGGGTGCATCCATAGAAACATGACGTGCCGCGACACCCAGTGTTGTCTCGACTTCTTCGGTCGGTATTTCGAGAAGTTCGGCCAACTCATTGGCCGAAGGCTCTCTTTCATATTCTTGTTCCAACTCTGAGAAGGCGCGGTTGATCTTGTTCAGAGAACCAACTTTGTTCAGTGGCAACCTAACGATGCGCGATTGTTCCGCTAAAGCCTGTAAAATCGATTGACGGATCCACCAAACAGCGTATGAAATGAACTTGAACCCCCTGGTCTCATCAAATCTTTGAGCTGCTTTGATCAATCCCAGGTTTCCTTCGTTGATCAGGTCACTCAGTGACAATCCCTGATTCTGGTATTGTTTTGCTACGGATACAACAAACCGCAAATTGGCTTTTGTCAATCGTTCAAGGGCATCCTGGTCACCTTCTTTGATCTTTTTGGCCAGATCCACCTCCTCTTCTGGAGTAAGCAGATCGACTTTGCCGATTTCTTGAAGGTATTTTTCTAATGATTGGCTTTCTCGGTTGGTGATGGATTTGGTAATCTTCAGCTGCCTCATAAATCAGGACTTCGTGTAATTCTAAATTTGGAAGAAAGAGGTCAAAGATAGGTCGTTTTCATAAAAAATGCATAAATCTTTACCCTGTGAGGAATGAATTAGTGGCTGAAAATTGTGACTAAAAATTTTGATTCCATCATTTTTTATTTTTTATTGCCGCTCTTGAAAGACACCCGTATCAGGGAGTCACCGGATAACCATATTGATGAGCAGGGTAAAATTTGATCAAGAGTTTATTTTTAGGGCTTCACCAGCAATCTTATATAAATTCATCACCACACCTTCGTGCCTGGTAAGATGGTTTTGTGATGGTGTTGATATACAAGAGGAGATCTTTACATTTGAATGGCAAGGCGCTGCAGAATCAGCCGAAATGGTGGATGATATAGAGGAGGAAAGAGTGCGGTTTGTCTGGGATGGAGCTGAAGATGGGGAATTTCTTGAATTCCACATGTACAAATCCGATGTGACCAACGAAACCATCTTAGAAATTACAGATTTCTGTGATGACGACGAAGTAGATGAGCAAAAAGACTACTGGTCCACGCTGATCAATCAACTAAAAATAGAAACCGGAGGATAGAGAGCCTCCGTTGATGGCTTATTTCCAGAATTCGGGTTTGCGTTTTTCTAAGAATGCCGATAGTCCCTCCCGGGCCTCCCCGCTTTGAGTCAGTTCCGCGAACAGTTCTTTTTCTTTTTCAAAGCCTCCTCTCTCGTGGTGGACATGCGCATTAAGACACCTGATTGCATACGTCACCGCTTTAGGTCCCTTGGCACCTATGACAGAGATCATATCCGTGGCGCTCTTGATCAGATTTTCTCGCTCGACAACCTTGTTAACAAGGCCGAGTCGTTCAGCAGTCGAAGCGTCAATGAAGGCCGATGTAAGTATATATTCCATCGCTTTGGTCCTTCCTATGTAGCGAACCAGCCTTTGGGTGCCGCCATAACCAGGAATCAGGCCCAATCCCAGCTCTGGCAGGCCGAATCGAACTGAAGGGGTCGCAAGTCTCAGATGACACGCCATGGCAAGTTCACAACCCCCGCCTAAAGCAAAACCATCAACGGCTGCTACAACTGGCCTGTGAAAGTTTTCGATGAGACCGAAAACCCTGTGCCCTCTCGCAACCAGTTCCACCGCAGATTTTTTATCGAGCGTGGCCAATTCAGCGATGTCTGCTCCGGCTGCAAATGCTTTCTCGCCAGCTCCTGATGGTACAACACCATCAAGTCTGCTATATTTGTTGTAATCGGTCTGGAAGAATCTTTCCAATTCTTCAAATACAGCTTTGTTCAAGGCGTTCAACGCTTTGGGCCTGTTGATCTCGATATGTACGGCATACCCTATTTCCTCGATTTTTAAATTGTTGTTGAGCATACAATTTTCTGTTTGTTCGCGTTTATAAAGTTACTTATCCTACGGGATTACAACGTCATTATAGCTTTGTTTGGATTGAAAAATTGGAGATTTGAACCGCACTAACCTAGTACTTCAATTGGCGATAAGCATTGGTGTTTTTGTCACGGGCATGTATATATATCATCTCACAATAAAACGCGAAACCGCCATTATTCAGGAAGATTCCTACTCTGCCACTCCCGTCAGTTCGACCTATGACTATGACAAATTGGTGAATAGGTACTTGAGTGCCACAGCACCGAATGACTTCATTAGGGCAGCTGAAAAAAGCAAGGCGAGCGTAGTTTACGTCATAGCCTATGAAAAGGTAAGAGGAAATCTTTTTGTTGATGGATACAGACGCGAAAAGGGTTCGGGCGTAATTGTCTCTGACGACGGTTATATTGTAACCAATGAACACGTCGTAAAAAATGCAGATTATATAGAAATCACATTGGACGACAGAAGGGAGTTCATTGCAGAAGTCATTGGTACAGACCCTGCATCTGATATAGCTTTGTTAAAAATTGAATCCCACCATCTTCCTTTTCTCGTCTTTGCGGATTCCGATTCATTGAGTGTCGGTGAATGGATTCTCGCCATCGGCAATCCTTTTGGCCTTCAGTCTACGGTGACAGCTGGCATTATAAGTGCCAAGGCCAGATCCATAGATCTGCTGAATCAGAACGATCTTGAGTCATTTATACAGTCCGACGCTGTAATCA
>JBFKOL010000267.1:0-6356 GCA_041628815.1 Saprospiraceae bacterium
ACGGTAGCAATACCCATTTTTTGCGCTGTGCGAATGACCCTCATGGCAATTTCACCCCTGTTGGCGACCAGTATTTTTTTCATAAGTATTATTCCAAGTTGAGCAGTACTTGTCCTTTGTCTACTTTGTCTCCTTTTCTCACATTGCAAAGTGAAACCCGGCCATTGGCATGACACTTAAGTACATTTTCCATTTTCATGGCTTCAAGAATAATCAATGGATCTCCTTTGATTACTTCCTCGCCCTGCTTAACTAAAACTTCCAGGACAAGTCCCGGCATAGGGGCAGTGACCTCGCTACCGGTTCGCTTTTTAGAAACAGTCAAGCCGAGTTTTTCAATGTTCATGTCAAGATGATCCTTGATTTTTACCCGCACAGTGTGTCCATCGAGAATCATTTTTACTTCTTTAAGGTCGATGTCCACGTTGACCAATTGAACCTCATGAGATCCTTTGTCAAAAAGGACATGGAAGCGATTGAGACCCATAGAAATAAGGTCCAGGCCAAGTAAATCATTTGTCGATATGAAAATCTCTTCATCCTGGATGACTGCCTTATAGAGGTCAGTTTCCGGTGCTGTCATGTTTTCATCCATGGGATCGATCTTTCTTTTGTCTTCCTAGGTTGGTAAAATGCTCCTGTACTCTATGCCAGGTTGACTCATCGGCAGTGGTAGCCATAAGCTCATCGAGTAGTCTTACCAATTCTTTATCGTTGTAATCCACGCAAGCTCTTAACCGTGTGTTGAAATAAGCTTTTGATCGAGCAAATACCTTGTGGCTTACATCCAGCATGGACCTCATCTGATCTTTCGCCTTCGGTAGTACTTCCTCCACCTCGCAAGCCTCGTGAACAAGACCTGCAGCTACAGCTTCGTCGGCGGTAAAAAGTTTCCTTTCAATCACTGCTTTCCAGGCAAGTTGCTCGCCAAGTACAGAGGCATAGATAGAGGACAAGGTACGCGGGATTTGCAGTGACATGACAAACTCGTGCATCCCTATACGGTGTTTTTCACCTCTTCCCATGATGCGTACATCGGTACACAATGCCAAAATGGTGGCTCCTGCAGGCGCATAACCCGTAATGGCCCCCACAACGGGTGCAGGGTAAAGAATCATCATACGTATCAATTGGTGGTAGTATTTCCAAAACTCTCTTACACCGCTTTCACCAAGCGTAAACTGGTGGAACAGATCAAGGCCGGCACTAAAGCAATGAGGTCTCCCGGTAAAGATGATCCCGGGGGGGATGCCTTCAGATAAGAGTTCGTTCCAGATTTCGTACAGTTCGCGGATCATGTCGGTGTCAATAGCATTCACCTTGCCATGATCCATTTGAATGATCACGTATCCTTTTTCCCGGGTCAGTTTTAGGGTTTTCATGATTTCAACTCAACAATCCAAAGATAGGGAATGAAGAAAGGAAAATTAGCAGGTATATTCAATAAAGGGCCCACAGCAACCAGCACCCCTTACCCGGGACTCATAAATGTCTACCTTTACGATAATTCACCCAGTCACCGATTTGCTAAATCAATCGATCACCAATTTACCAATTCACCCCATCACCAATTCACCCCATCACCAATTCACCAGATCATCAGATCATCAAATAACTAACTATGTCAGTGCTTGAAGGAACAAGAATCATCGAAATGAGCGCTATAGGTCCAGTGCCACATGCAGGGATGATACTGGCCGATATGGGAGCAGAAGTTGTAGTGGTGGATAGACTGCGAGACAAAGGACAGTTGAGAAATGCGGAAATACAGAGAAGAGGTAAAAAGTCGATAGCGCTGGATTTAAAGAAACCGGAAGATATAGACAGTTTGTTGTCACTGATTGAGAAGTGCGATGTTTTGATAGAAGGCTTCAGACCCGGAGTTATGGAACGGTTGGGTGTTGGGCCGGAAATATGTCTTGAGCGCAATCCACGGCTTGTTTATGGCAGGATGACGGGATGGGGGCAGGAGGGACCACTGTCACATGCGGCTGGACATGACATCAACTACATTGCCCTCACCGGTGTCCTTGACGCTGTTGGGGAAAAGGGGCGGCGACCCATTCCTCCTCTCAACCTCGTGGGAGATTTTGGTGGTGGATCCATGTTGCTTGTATCGGGTGTGCTTGCGGCGCTCATTCGATCGATGAAGACAGGTCAAGGTCAGGTAGTCGATGCAGCGATGACGGACGGATCGGCACAATTGATGAGCATTATTCATTCGCTGGATGCCATGGGAATGTGGTCAACAGAGCGCGGCGCAAATATGCTTGATGGCGGTGCACATTTTTACAATACTTATCAGACTAAGGACGGAAAGTACGTTGCCATTGGACCTATCGAGCCTAAATTTTACCAGGTTTTAATCCAACACTTGGGTTTGAATCCAGGTGAATATGATGATTATCTAGACCGGAAGAAGTGGCCGCAATTGAAAAGTCGTTTGGAATCGGTTTTCAAGACGCGCACAAGGGAAGAATGGAGTGATCTTCTTGAAGGGACAGACGCTTGTTTTGCCCCGGTACTCGATTATAAAGAAGCACCCAGGCATCATCACAATGCGGCACGGGGAACCTACTTAGAAATCGACGGTATCGATCAACCCGCACCATCGCCACGTTTCAGTCTTACGCCTTCATCGATTGCTCATCCGCCACGAAAAATTGGGGAAGATACCGGAGATGTAATCAAATCCTGGCTTGACATCTAATTGCGTCCGGAAATCCATATCACCTACAAATTTTCGAGGCTCTTCGGATGTAACTCTCAAGTACATCTGTATCGTATAATCCAGTCAGAGGAATGATTTCCTGAATTAAAATATACGGGACTGTGCGTACTCCTTTAACTCGAATACGCAAAACCGTTCGCATCAGCTCATCTGCCTGTTTGCTTCCCGGTGTTGGTGCCTCCGGTGGCAGGATGGACATTCCGGCCGTGCGTATTATCTCCTCCAGGACATTCCAATTTCCAATGTCTTGTCCTTCTTCAAAATACGACTTGTAAATATTCATGGCCATCTTCCATTTTTCAGCGGAGCTACTCAACTTTGAAATCAAACTATGTGCGTTCAGACTGTTGGGTATATGATCGATTAGACGATATTTTAGATGCAGGCCTTCAATACCTGCCTCCTTTCGCAAAGTCTTTCCCATCCCTGGCTTGTTGTATCTGGGCATGGCTGACTTTTCCCAGCCTCCCGCAGGCATGTCGGGGTAAAGCATAAAAGGTTCCAATTGAATTTTTATAGGCAGTTCAGAGGACAACTTTTCACGTACCCGGATGAGCCGTGACAATGCGATGTAACACCAAGGACAGATGAAATCGAGGTAAACGGTCAGTTTAGTAGGTTTGATTGGTTTAATATGTTTAAGGGGTTTAGTGGTTTGATATGTTTAAACTATTAAAACCATGGACTACTGCGCTACCGCTCCGTCTACAAGGCAGGCCAATTAACGAATCAGACGAATTAAACAAATTAAACATTTTCAATAATCCGTCTTGATCGTCGGATCGAATGGCACCTTTAATTGGTAGATTATGTCTTCGTCGTACTTGTCTTCGAGCACATCCAGGCCATAGTGGATCTTTTCGGGATCATCGATCACAAGTGTGCCGAACATGCGATCCCAGATAGAGAAAATATTGCCGAAATTGGTATCGGTCCAGGGTCGTTCGAAGTGGTGATGGAATTTATGCATATCGGGTGATATAAAGACAAGGCCCAGGGTCCGGTCCAGCCACCGCGGCAGACGCACGTTCGCATGTTCGTAATAGGTGAAAATGATGGAAAGCACACGGTAAATTGTGTAATAGGCCAATGGTATGCCACCAACGATTATGGCCGCAAGAGCGAAAACTTCCCGGACCACATAGTCACCGGGATGGTGCCTTGTCCCGGTCGTTACATCGACATGGGTGTCGCTGTGATGGACCATATGCAGTTTCCACATCCATTTGACTCTGTGGAGCAGGTAGTGTGCGACGTATTGTGCGATCAGGTCGAGTAGCATGACCCCGAGGATCAATTCTATCCAAACCGGGAGGGAAATCCAGTGTAGAAGACCGATGTTGTTGCTTTCAAGCCAAAGGAAAATTCCGACCGTGGCAACACCAAAGATCCCATTGATGGTAAGGGTAGTAGCGAGGAAGAAAAGGTTGGTTTTTGCATGTCTCCACTTGTCATACGTATGCTTGAAAAGCGGTATGGCCAGTTCTATCATCCAGTTCAGGCCGAGGCAGGCAAAAACAACCGCCAATTTTTGCAAGGAGGTCATATTCTCAAAGAAGGAAAGGAATGTGTCCATAGGCTATCGCAGGATTACAGGTGATTTGCAAAAATATAACATTGTTTAGGAAGAGCGCAGATCGTAAAATATAGAATTATGAATACGCAATTCTGAAGTGTTGATCAAACCGACATAATTCGACAAAATCTGACTTTATGGAATAAAGGTTGACAGATACCGTCATGCGAGCCACAATTGTCCAAAAAATGGCGCGCATTTCAAATGCTGCAGTGCTGGACAAGGCTGGTATCGCATAGTGTGGGTTAGCGCTTAACCGGTTGGTTTTCGCCCTTTTGACTTATGAAAGTTGCAAATCCACAAAGCTGTTGTATCTCTACCATTCCACGACAATCTTTCCGAAATGCTGACCACCCTCTTGGTACCGAAAGGCGTCAGCAAGTTCTTCAAAGGCAAAACTGCGACTGATGATGGGACGGATATCATTGATTTCGATGGCCCGGACCATGGCTTGTTGCATTACGCGGTTACCTACAGCCAAGCCCTGCATGGTGATGAATTTGAAGAACAATTTGGGAAAAGTAATTTCACCACGTCTGCCGTCACCAAGGATACCAATGGAGGTGATATGTCCGCCGATTTTGGCGGCTTCGATGGATTGTTTCATGGTAGATCCTCCACCTACATCAATTACATGGTCTATTCCCCCTGATAATTTAAAGATCGTTTTACCCCATCTTTCGTCTTCACGGTAATTTACAACGGCTTCGCAACCCATGTTTTCAAGTTTCTTTGCTTTTTCAGCGCTGGAAGTTGTTCCGTAAATTCGCAGTCCGGCCGCTCTGGCAAATTGCAATGCGAAAATGGATACCCCTCCGGTTCCTTCGACAAGAACTGACTGTCCCGGTTGGGAGCCCGCCAATTGCATGGCATGCCAGGCGGTGAGTGCGGCACAGGGCAGAGTAGCTGCCTCTCCAAAATTAAAACCCTCGGGTACCCTTGTGACGGCCGTCTGTGGAAGGCAGGACATCTGCGTCATAAAACCGTCCATTGTTTCTCCGCTGACGCCGACAATTTTCCTGAATTCCGGGGCACCTTCCGTCCATCCAGGGAAAAACAAGGACATGACGTGATCGCCGATTTGCCACTCGGTTACCTCGTCACCGACCTCAACAACTTCACCGGCCCCATCCGACATGGGAATCCTGCCTTCTGGCACTGGTATTGCACCTATGGCAACCAGATAATCGTGGTAATTTAATGAGGTGGCATGCCATCGTACAAGGATTTCACCAGATTTGGGGGATGGTTCAGGTCTTTCAACTACCGCCAGGTTGTCGAGACCGCCGCCGTTTTGGATAACTATGGATTTCATGGATTTTTATTACTGGTTACTGGCTGTTGGTTATTGGTTGCCCACCTTGTTATAATTTTCGGTGGGTAGAACAGGTCACAGTTTACTAAGTTAGTGGTTGCTGTTATACGAGTCTGCTGGCAGCATACATTTTAAATGCTTCTGTATTGCCGCCATACTGGGAAGCCTAGTGTCAATTATAATTTCAGATTTCATAAATCTCAATTCACTTTTTACCGCGAATACCCTCCATCAATAGGCAGACAAATGCCATTGACAAACCTGGCTTCTTCAGATGCCAGAAACAGGTACCCAACCGCGAGATCTTTGGGTTCTGCAAGGAATCCTACCGGAATGGTCATGAGGGCCATTTGTTTGATATTGTCGGGAATGGCGTCGGTCATAGCAGTTTTGACATACCCTGGTGCGATGGCATTTACAGTTATTCCATAGCGTCCGAGCTCCAAAGCCCATGTTTTAGTCATTCCGACCACGCCTGCCTTGGTAGCTGCATAGTTGGTCTGCCCGTAGTTTCCGCGCAATCCCGAAGTAGATGAAGCACTGATGATCCGTCCGTACCCTTTTTCTTTCATTACGGCGGCCACAACACGTGTACATATAAAGACACCTTTGAGATTGACGTCTATGACCTTGTCCCATTGATCGTTCGTCATCTTCAGGAGCGTCTTGTCCTGGGTGATGCCCGCATTATTGATAAGGATGTCGATGGTACCATACCTGGAGACAATGTTTTC
>JBFKOL010000268.1:0-6346 GCA_041628815.1 Saprospiraceae bacterium
CGAAAAGTCTGCAATATAATGTACGTCTACAACTGCCATAAGACCGATTCTCTTCTGCAGAATAGGTATGGGTAAGGAATAACTGCCGTTGTACCCGATGTACGGTCTTGGAATAAAGCGCGAATTGATGTACTGGTAGAATGCGGTATGATCACTTTGCAGGGATCCCACCTTCAATTGCGTGCCCATCCGAACATTGGATGTTAGGATGGTTTCTCCTGACTGGAAAGGAAGAGACAGATCATTCAACAACACCATGTCCCCAATCAACCCTATCTTACCCTCCAATGTTATTTTCCCATTGGCGATGGACCAGGCACCTTCCATGTTGAAGTATTTCACCCTTTCATAGGCATTATCCCAAAGCGCCTGGGCATTCACGCCATAGGTACGCAACTCAAAGTCAGGCTGTAACAAACCAAAAGATGCTTTCAATCTCAGATGTCTCTTGCGTGACATTTCCCATGCAGAATAGACCTCAAGATCCCCACCCATATCCAATACAGATGCTGTCAAACCTGCAGTCATGGAAACGTTTTCTTTTATCTGTTTGGTTATCCTTGTGTGAGGAATGACCTGAAAAAAAGAAAATGATTGTCCCGACTGATCCACATGGATTAATTTAAAATTCATGGCCGCAACCATTTTCCAGCCAGCAAGGTTTTTGTGCAGCTCATTTTCAAGAGAAAATTCCGTCCATTTGCTGAAAGCCTTAAGCGTGTCTCCTTCGATTGGATACCGATAATAGGCTATTTCTGAATCCACCGCTGAAGGATCACTGAAGATGTAATCCCGTTTTTTCATGGACAGGCGTGTTTTGAGAGTGGGATCAGATATTGAAGGAATGCTGTCACCAAGTACAACATCGTTACCAGCCTCGATATACCATCTGTTGTATTCAATATCAGATGATTCGGTCGTGCTGTTTACGAGTCCCCTGCTGTGCACTTCATCATAAGTAGCCCTTTCAAATTTCAGGTAGGACTGTCTTTTTTGCTGGTCACTTTCCTGAAACCATTTGATATCCATAAAAGAGGATTCATTCGGCTGGAGCCCGGTCCAACTGTCATCACTCAACCGTGCAAATTGCACATTCAACAATAGGTTTCCGTGAAAACGGCGGTAAAATCCAAGATCAAGATTTGAATTGGCAATGGAATATCCTTTGGCATAATTAATACGGGCCAATGCCCGGTTTACATCAATTATTTCCATGGATCTCCTCCCAACAATGAGATCCTCGTAATGCGTGAAACCGTTTCTTATACCAGGCAGCTCCCCATGCTCGTACAATGTCTCGTAGAATACCGACTGTTCCGATCCAAGATTTCCACGAAGAATAGACTTCCTGTAAATATCTTCCACCCGGTGAACAAACCGCAATGAGGTATCGAAATCTTCATAGATGGTCTTCAGATCACCGAGACTTCGATATTGGTATCGAAACTTCTTGGTAATCAGTGTATCATTGGTGACTGTCGTCTGGGGTCTCTGGCTGTTGGGATCATTGCCTCTAAAGTCGGGACGTTGGCCGTGAGATAACGCCGCGGTTGCCAGCAGCCATGAAAGAACGACTATTCGGAGCAAAATCAGAATTTTCGCTAATTTATAGCAGTGAAGACAAATTTGTGTTTATCGACAAACAAAAGGGGCCCAAAAAACTTTCAGGCCCCCTTAGCATAATTATTGAAAACATTAATTCTTTGGCACATCGGAAAAAATTCCAATGTTTTCTAAATAATAGCTTTTGTCTTGTACGTTCGCATCGCCATTAAGGTCAAAATCCATGAAGTAATAGGAACTGTGTTTTCCATTTTCTTTGAGCCACTCTGTAAGATCGGATACGTTGATATCTACCGGTGACTCTTCTTCCAGATATTGATCGCCGTTACCTGCATACATGACATATTTGCCGGGCTCGACCTCTTTTTGCCCATATCCGAAGAGCCGGGTATAGGACTGTTGCGCCCTGAAGTCATATTGAATGGTAGAATCAATGATCTCCACTTTTTGGTGGGACATCACCAGGAGGTGATTTCTGTGTTCGACAACGACATAATAATCTTTTGAGGGATCAACCAGGCAGCATTCATCATTCATAAAAATGATGGTGCCATTCTTCATTAAAAGACCCGCCCTTGTGCAGGCTTCGTACTCATTTTGCTCTTTGGATCGGAGACTTACGAGAACCCAGTCGACAGTTTCCTCAGGATAGTATTCATTATTCTCAGAAGTGTTTGCCGATTCGAAGTTGTATCCATCAGTGCCCTGATAATAATAGGGTTCGCGGTTGTATGGTTGGCCGGCTTCCGTGTATTTGCCAAAAAAGGTGACGGGTCTTTGCCCAGGCAGATAACCCAGCTCGTTGAGCCGTGTATACATTTCTCCAGAAGAATGATCATAGGTGCCTTCGAGCAATACAGAGAGATCGAGATCGACACAAATGGGTGCACAAGGTATGGCATTCAGAATTTCCACGATAAAGGTAGTATTGCAACCTTCTGAATCACTCACAATGAGCGTATATTCTCCTGCTACCAGGTTGTACAGGTTTGCAGTGGTATCTCCCGTACTCCATAGATAAGTATAGGGGCCCGAGGTGCCTGTAACGGCTGTTTCAATAAATCCCACAGCGCCACCGCAATAAGAAGGTCCGTAGTTGGCGGCTGCCACGTAATTGCATGGAGCAGATAGACCGGCGTCAATGTCATTGTTCACCAATCCACTTATTAGACTCAGCGGATCTGTTAAACCCGTCTGCGGGTTGGCATCGCTATCCAGCGTGCGATCCAGGACGCTATGGTAGGGACTCAGCTGGTAACTGGGAGGGGGCACAAATCGCACATAATAGGTGCCGGGAGGAAGATTGGTGAATTTATAGTTACCATTACTATTGGTGACTGTTGACGCAAGAATATTTTGGTTTTTATCAAGTAATTCAACACGAACACCTTCTACACCCAGCTCTTCTTCCTGCTGGATACCATCCTGGTTATCATCCAGCCAGACAAAGTCCCCAACTTCAGATGTACGATAGAATCCGGCGTCAAGACTCAGTTCTGTCTCTATTCCCTCCAGGAAGAACGAAGTAGTTTTACCGCTGAAGTTCAAATCACTGTCAAATTGTGGATCCCCTTGTTTGGGTAGCGTAATTTGGTAATCCTCCGGTGAGACGAATCTCAAAGAATAATTGCCAAATGGAACAAAGGTGAAGTAGTAGTTACCGTTTTCATCGGTGACAGTGGATTGAAAGACCTCACCACTATTATCAAGCAGCTCGACCGTCACGTTGGGAATACCCGGTTCATCCAGGTCCTGGAGACCGTTCCTGTCGAGATCTTCCCATACATAGTCTCCAACAATTGCCACGGCCAGGGATGCCAGGGTATATACATCGTAGTCATTGGGAATGATTTCTTCATTGGTGGTAATCGACCCGACCATCAAAGAACTCACGCCACCAAAAAATGAGGGTGTGCTCTTGTTCTTTTCAAGGTACAAGATGTCAATTGTCGATGGTATCTCAACCCATTTCTCACCATTCCATCCTACGATGGACAGCTTTTGAATATTGAAATTGGTCAACCGATCGATTTCACTGAAGAGGTCCCAGGTAAGGGTAATTTTTGTAGGGACATCGCCGTCAATATCCCAGTATTCAAGGTCGGAAATTTCGTCTATGTAAGGACTTTTCAACGTTCGGTTAAAAGGTGCGCCAGCTGGCAAGGGTAGATAGGTGCCGCTAAATAGGTCGCTTGTCACTGCCAGTCCAGGATCGGCTTTGTAGTAGGCAGCAGAGGATTCGGAGGCTCCTGTAACCGCAGCCGGACGGTATTTCCCATTGTCACCAATCGGAAAAACAAAACCGTTCGTGCTGTATGTCTTGACATAGCCATCAACATGTCTGTCATTACCAATACCAGTCCAACCCGACGAAACATCTGAAAATCCAAAATATCCCTTCAGACCACTCCGCTCTGTCCCTACCACTCCCGGCAATATACCAAAACCACCGTGTACGAAGTTATGCTTTCCGAATACCACGCTCTCCCCTTCCTCGTGAATGAATGTGTTCCCAAAGGTGGTACTCTGATACTCCCCTTGCCCGTGCAGACAAGTAAATAGTAATATCGTGAATACCATCAATCCCGGAATCTGTAAACTCCGCGAACAGTAGAGATCGATTATGTCGACAATGCGTTTGATGGTACAAATCGGTTTAAGTTATGTTACTTGACTACAAATACCACATTGACATAGGTACAGTTTGAAGCGGGTACCGAAATGACATCATAAGTCATTATACCGGCGTCGCTAACGGAAACATTGTCAAAGACAGTCACATCGTAGTCGGTTATATAGTAGTGCAACTCTGTTTCAATATATGTCGGGATGGCTGCCGGAGCTGAAGGGCTCTTTACGCTGGGTGTTCCATAACGGTTCACATATTCTTGGTGAAGATCAAGGGTAAGTCCAGTACCCGTCATAGAAACATCAATAACCATGGCTGGAGGATAGAAAATCTTCGACGAAGTCGTCGTATTCACTTCGACTACGTTGCCGGTAGCATCCACGCCAAGCAAATAGGTGTCTGTTCCTGTAATTGATCCTGCTCCGTAATTGGACAACTTCATATTACCTCCTGCAACGTGCAACCGTGTTTCCGGATCTTCGGTGCCAATACCTACATTACCAATACTGTCGATTACCATTCTATGTATATTCGACGTTTCGAAAATAAGATCGGATAAACTAGTGGTACCATCTCCACGGTAAAATGCGCGTACAGAAGAAAGTCTGTCGTATGTTCCATTAACCATGGGATAAAATCCGTAATTGCCAATCCGGTCTCCGTAGACAGAGTTTGCAGGTGATGCCAAGGTCCCGCGCCCACTTTTCAAAACAATTCCTGGAGCGTTAATGGCGTCGGTATTATGCGTTATTATCTCAAGATCATCTTTCAGGTCATCGTTTTCCTCATTTCTGATGGTAATGGCCGAGGTCGCGGTAGAGGAATTGATGCCAAATTTTCCGTCATCCTGGAAAATGAAGTTCTTTGTTCCACTTAAATTAAGATTGTAACCATTCATGGACATCGTACGATTGCCGCGGAGAAATCCGTCATATTTATAAATCGTGCTGTCGGCTGTTGCGATGTCGACATTTTGCGTATTGCCGTCTTCAATGGTTATGGAAAGCGTGCTTCCCGTCAAAGAAAAGTTGGTGATGGATTGATTATCGGTATTGTCGAGATAAGGCGTAAGATCTACAGTAGTGGCATCATTTGTTAGGCTCAGCGTGTTTCCTGAAAGTTGAAGATCCTGGTTGTCTGTATCGGTATCAACCACCCTCCATAATGTTCCATCCGTCAATCCGATGTACAAAATATTCAATGTGGTGTCTTTGTAGAAATCCCCTTCAGAAGCATTCTGGCCTGTTTGAATTCCTGTAATATCGGCTGTAGAATACTCCCTCTGTGAGAAAGAATAAGTACTGACGAACAATAACAGGATGATCAAACTTTTCTTCATCTGTATGCCGATATACTTAGTGATCTCCATTATTTAACCCTTTCTATTAACAAGGACGATCCGTTGGCCACCATCTGAATACTTCCGAAACTGCTATACCGACGACCTTGAACCCGTATAACATCTGTATTTACCAAATCAACCACTTTTGTGACCGTAACTGTATTTCTGTCAACATCGCTGTTGTGATGAGATGACGCCGAATAGGTTCCTTGAATCTCCGTTCCATTTTTTGTCGCACGAAATTCTACTCCAGACCTTGTATTGTTGGTCACCTTCACAGATGTGCGATAGGTAATTTTATACCTTCCCGATGTATTGATAGTAATGCTATTGCTACCAGCGGTAAAATCCGAATCAACTATACCGGCTACAGCAAAATTGATGTTTGAGTACGTCGTGGAAAGTGTCTGTGTGCCCAAAGTATCGTATATCTCGGCCAAGCTGCTCGAGCCATATCCCGAAAGATCTACTTTCTTTGTATTTCCATTCTCAATGGTTATTGCTAATGAATCACCGGCAATCGACAAATCCGTGATGGTCTGGTCATCCGTATTATCAAGGTACGCTGATAAGTCGACCTTCCTGGTATTGCCACTTTCGATGGTTATTGAAAGAGAATCTGTCGCAATCGACAGGTCCGTGATGGTTTGGTCATCGGTATTGTCCAAATATCCTGACAAGTCAATCTTCCTGGTATTGCCGTCTTCAATACTGATACTTAGTGAATCCGAAGCAATTGACAAGTCGGCAATCAATTGGTCATCAGTACCTACGGATGACAGGTTTACCTCTACTACGTCGCCGTCTGCTTC
>JBFKOL010000269.1:0-6291 GCA_041628815.1 Saprospiraceae bacterium
GATGCCAGGCATGGACGGGATTGAAGTTTGTACCCTGCTTCGTGAAAATCCAGATTACAACAACACTTTGATTGCCTTCCTCACAGCAAGGAATGAGAGTTTTACACAGGTCAGTGCGTTGGAATCCGGTGGAGATGATTTCATCACAAAACCCATTAAACCCAGCGTCCTGAAAAGCAGGGTAAAAGCCATTTTGCGGCGACACTTCAGGTTTCAGAATCAGCAACTTGACACCAAAATCGTGTTCGGAGACCTGGTGATTGATCCAGAAGAATTCAAGGTTATCGTTAAGGGTGAAGAGATCGGTCTTCCCAAGAAGGAATTCGATTTATTGAGCCTGTTGGTATCAAAACCCGGAAAAGTATTTCAGCGTTCCGAGATTTTAAGCCAGGTGTGGGGTCGCGAAGTGATTGTAGGGGACAGAACGATCGATGTCCACATCAGAAAATTGCGTGAAAAGATAGGGAGTCATTATATAAAGACCTATAAAGGTGTCGGCTATAAATTCAAATATTGAAGTTGTTCAAGAATCTAACAATTAATCAGATAACGGTCATCTTGACCTTGTTTCTCGCTGGCCTTAATCTATTGATTTTTGCAGTCCTGTCTTTTTCGGACAATCGTTCCAATCTCGTATTGTGGATGTTCCTGGTAGCTGCTTCTCTTGCCTTGTCGTATATCGTTATCAAATTTTTTCTAGAGAAGTTTGTATTCAGAAAAATCAAATTGATTTATAAAATCATCCACGACAGCAAACAAAGCATACCGGACGGGCGTACTTTGAACATTAACGATCAATCGCTTGATAACGTAAATAACGAAGTGGTCGAGTGGGCTTTGAAGAAAGAAGAAGAAATAGAATATCTGACAGGTCTGGAAAATTACAGGAGAAACTTTGTCGGCAATATTTCGCACGAATTGAAAACACCCATATTCACCATTCAGGGCTACTTGCATACTCTTCTCGACGGAGGCCTGCATGATGAACAAATCAATGAGAAATACCTGCGCCGCGCAGTGTCCAATGTTGAGCGATTACAGAACATCGTTGAGGATCTCGAGATCATTAATAAGCTCGAATCAGGCAATATATCGATGGATATCAAGCCATTCAATCTCAAGGTTCTATGTATTGAGGTAATAAATGATCTCGAAATAATGGCAAATGAACGCAATATTCAGCTGTCATTGAAAGAAGGAGCATCGAAGTCTTTCGAGGTCCTGGCAGACAGGGAAAACATCAGACAGGTTCTCGTAAACCTTATTGCTAATTCTATTAAATATGGTACAGAAGGAGGACGTACGAAAATTGGTTTTTATGATATGGATGAAAAGATACTTGTAGAAGTAAGCGACAATGGAATTGGTATTAAAGAAGAACATCTCAGTCATTTGTTTGACAGGTTTTATCGCGTTGACACAAGTCGCAGCCGCTCGCAGGGCGGTTCGGGTCTTGGCCTTTCCATTGTGAAACATATAATTGAAGCCCATAAGGAAAGCATTACCGTCAGAAGTACCCCCGGACTGGGAACGACCTTTGGTTTCACATTAAGTGTTGCCGGGTAGCATTATGCTTGGCTGAAAATTGGGCTCTGTTACCCTTCCTACAAGGGAATCGGTGCATTTCTAAATGGCACAACCATAGAATCAAAAACAAAAGACATTCATTAATCAACGGCACCTGTCACAAAATGGTGCATCAGTAGTGTGTGCCGCTAATGCCAAGACCGGCAAAGGCCATCGGTTCGTTCTGGTAAGCAACTTTGACCAGTGCTTCAAGTAATTCGTCCCGTTGATCAAGATATTCAGGCAATTCTTCCTTTGCCATAGGATCCAGTGGAGGAAAATTCTCTCTTAAATGATTGATTTGACGTCCGTTTTTCCAAAACCTGAAACATACATGCGGACCGGTAGCCAGACCAGTTGACCCGACGTATCCTATAACTTGTCCTCTCGTGACACGCGAACCGACTCCCAGGCCCTTAACAAACTTACTCATATGCAAATATTGCGTTTCGTAGGTATTGTTATGTCGAATCTTGATGTAGTTGCCATTTCCTTTCGTATAGGATCTCTTGATTATAGTACCATCCGCTACTGACATGATGGGAGTCCCGGTGGGTGCGGCATAATCCGTGCCCAGGTGAGGTCTGCGCTTTTTGAGGATCGGGTGAAACCGATTCATATTGAATCTCGAAGAAATCCTGGCATTCACTGGATCGCGCATGAACGTGCGTTGTGTAGGCGTACCTTCCATATCATAGTACCCCTTGTACTTGTCGTTCTCAAAATAAAAGCTGAATTCCTCAGAATTGCCCGATTTGTACGAAGCAGCAAGCACTTTACCCACGCCGGCCGGAAGACCTTCAATGTACCTCTGCTCATACGTGAACCTGAACTGATCTCCTTTTTGTGAAGCAAAAAAATCGACTTGCGCCAAGGCTATCTCAAGGTTGTCAAATAGGTTCATATCAATTCCCGCATCTTCGAAACTATTGTAAAGCGACCTGGAAACGATTCCACTGGCTGTTTCTACACAAGTTTCGAAAGGGATTTTATGCAGAGTGGCATCAAGTGATTCTGTAAGGTCGTACATCACGAATGAATAGCGGTCGGGTTCATAAACAAACTTCACGATTGTTTCACAGTCCTTTTCAGAGACCAGCGTAATATTCTTACCAGCCATAATCTTTCTCAAGGAGAATACATTTTCAGCATTTCGTTCGAGGGTCACTATTTTGTCAAAATCCACACCATAGGACATGAGTATATCTCCCAGAAAAGAACCCCTTCGGATGGGATGTTCTTCAAAATCATATGCGTTGACGTCCATGCCATATCTCAACACAGGTATTTCAGGTATTTCAACTGCTATCTCGTTAAATGAAGATTCGGTGTTTGATTTATCCCGAAGCACATAACCGAAGACAACCAAGGAAATGATCGCTGCACTGAGAAACATTTCAGACAGATAACTCTTCACATCGTACATTTATGATTTCAAAAGTGAAAATTCCACCATCGACAATTCTAAGGCCAAGCTAAGATATGAAATGTGTTTTGGCTTGCTTCAATTTAACTGAATATTAAATCGCTTTGGTACACCGCAAGACTATAAAAATCAGAAATGAAATCATAGAGTTGAAAAGGCCGCTGGTTATGGGCGTCATAAATCTCACTCCGGATTCATTTTATAAAGGTTCCAGGGCCATTGATATCGCTTCCGTTCTGGAAGAAGCGGAGAAGATGATTCAAGCAGGAGCAGATATCATAGACCTGGGAGGGGTTTCTACAAGGCCGGGTAGCAAAGCCCCTTCGCCAGCAACGGAAAAAGAACGTCTGCTGCCTGCGTTGAAGGCCATCCGTCATCACTTCCCAGAAATATTAGTGAGCATAGATACCTATCGAGCAGAGGTGTTAAGCCACTGCATCGACATCGGGATCGATCTCGTAAATGACATTAGTGCGGGACAGATGGATAAAGGGTTTCTGGATGTCGTAGCGGCAAGCGGGCTTCCCTACATATTGATGCATATGAAAGGAACACCAGAAACTATGCAATCGCAGCCAGGATATGACGACATCATGTTGGAATTGCTCATCTTTTTTTCCGAAAAAATCCATTCTTTGCGTTCTAAGGGAATCGTTGATATTATCATTGATCCGGGCATCGGATTTGGAAAGTCCATCGAAGACAACTTTGATTTAATAAGGAGGATGCCTTCCCTCAGAATATTCGATTGTCCAATTCTTCTTGGGCTTTCGAGAAAATCGTTCATATACAGGACATTGGAATGCTCTGCCCATGACGCCCTGAACGGCACAACGGCCATGCACATGCTCGGACTCCAAAACGGGGCTGACCTCATAAGAGTACATGATGTGCGACAAGCTGTGGAATGCGTTGAACTATGGATGGCCTATCGTGAATAACTGAAACCAAAACGGAGTATCTTTACTTGTTTAAATTAAGGTTAAACTAACCCTCTTTTTCAATAAATACCGATCTATGAGGGTTTAGAAGGAATCTGAAATGCATTTAGTATAGTGGAGGTAATCAAGAAAAAAAGCTGGGTTTCGATAATCATAAAGGCGGTTTTAGCCGTTTCTGTTCTTATCGTCCTCCTCTTTGCGCTCCTCCACACCGGTTTTGTCCAGGATAGAATTACAAAGTACATCTTGTCAACCGTTATAGCTAAATCGGAAGGCAAACTACAGGTGCAAGGTGCAGCGTTCGACATTTACAAGGGAGTGGAGTTGTCCGGGCTATTGCTTACAGGATCAGAAGCAGACACACTCCTGGTCGTCGACAAGCTAAGACTCAACCCGAGGAGTACATTATTATCATTTCTTTCGGGAAATCTCAGGATCAATGATCTTTCCATTTCAGGTGTGGACTTCGTGGTAAGAAAAAAAATGGATGACACCCAATCGAATTGGGGACGAATGCTGTCATCATTGGGTGCCGGCAATCAAAACCAGAATAGAACCAAAAAAACCGCATTCGACTTCTCACAAATGGAATTGTCCGATGTGACCGTCTCTTATATCGACGACCCGGGTGGAATATCCATGGAGGCCTATTTTGATCGCTGGGAGGTTGTGATGGATCACATGGTATTTGGTGATTCGGCATCGATTCAGGTGAGGCGTTGGATTTTAAATAAACCTGTAGTCAACTTTCACCGTACGATGCGAGGGATCAGGGTAGAACAGGAAATGGATAAAAAAGAAGCAGAAGGAACGATATTTCCAAGAATCAGCATTGCCGACTTCAATGTCCTTGACGGGGCTTTTTATCTAATGGATGAATCTGACGAAGCGATCCAATACAGGGAATTTTCTGAACTGGATCTTGGTATTCATGACCTTTTGTTCGAAGACCCTGATACCTGGTCTCTGGCCATTGAGGATCTCTCGGGAAAAACTGAAGAAGCACAAATCAGGCATTTCAGTATCGCCAATCTGAAAAGAAAGGGAGGAGAAATACAAATTTCACGCTCCTTGTTGCGCACAGATCAATCGCTTATAAGATTTAACGGAAGCATCTCCGGAATGGCAGGTTTTATCGGTATGGACCGGGCTTCGGTTAAATTGGAACTCATCCCTTCTTTTGTGAGAATTTCTGATTTATTCGGTTTATTTCCTGATCTGCGCCGTGAATTTGGCAATGAAGCGATTGCATTTTATCCCGTCCAGCTAAAAGGAAATTATACCTGGAAAGATGGGAGATTGGATGGCAGGAAAATAGATTTATGGATAAACAAATCCCATCATTTTGTGGGAGATGCTGTTCTTTCTGAAATCCGAGGTGAAAAACCGCTGTTTCTTGATCTTACGGTAACTGACCTTTCGTCAGACATAGCGGCACTGTCCGCGCTCTACTCCAAAATCCCCGTAAGTGAAGAGTTGAGGAGAATGGGCAAGATCCAATTCAACGGAAACTTCAAAGGTATGTTTTCAGATTTCAACGCTTCTGGCAATCTCAAATCGCAGCTTGGGAATGCGTCCATGAATGTGACCGTAAAAAAGTTGAGTCCGATTGGCGATTCTATTGCTTATGCGGGGCTTCTCGAACTGGATAGCTTTGACCTGGGGAAATTATTGATGAATCCCGAATTCGGCCATGTCAGTGCCAAGCTCAATATTGCTGACGGTAGAGGTATTGATCTCATAAACTCCGAGGCATCCTTGATTGCCACTATTGACAAATTTGTATTCCGGGACTTCGTTTATTCCGATGCTGTCTACGAGGGTCGGCTCAATAGAAAAGTGATCGACGGTGCATTTCGCATCTCTGACGAAAGTCTTGATTTCCGATTTTCAGGCATCGTCGACTTGTCACGTGAAGAACCCTTGTTTGACTTTCGACTCGATGCGCAACGGATTGACTTTTGTAAACTTAACCTGGTCGAATTCCCGTGTCAATTATCTTTCAATTCCGAGGTCAATTTCCAGGGTAAAACAATGAAAAATGCAGAAGGCCAATCGCGATCGGGTGAGATCATCTTTCGACACGACTCCTTAGAGCTCAGGATTGCTAACCTTTTAATTGATTCTGAAAAATCTGGTGATCACATGAAATTTCGCATGCGATCTGACTTTATTGACATGGATATCGAAGGAGATTTCCATCTCCTGAAAATGTACCAGATATTTTTGCGTCAACTGATAAAAAATCACCCAGGCCACAACAATGTTGTCAATCTCAAAGACGATTTTGGCGACCTTCCCGATCAGAATTTCGTCTTTGACGTAAAAGTCAAGGATGCCTCGGAGTTTATGAGATCA
>JBFKOL010000270.1:0-6155 GCA_041628815.1 Saprospiraceae bacterium
AATGGAAAAATCGAAATTTGATTGATGTAGTCATGATGATGTATTTATAGGTTTTTTATAATGTTTTGATTTTTCTTTTTGCCCTTTTATGCCTTTTGATGAATCCTGAACCTGAAGGGCGATCATACTCCAAAAATGCTGTTGCGAGAGGACCGAAGTCAATTTTGTACGACAAATACTTGGAATTACACGATTTTACAAGGAAACCCTCGACGAAAAGGGCTGAATAAAATCTTTGTTTTAACATAACCGAGATGATGAAGACAGTCAAAAACAACTATGATTGAACGACTTTACTAGTTATCTTTTGTGATGTAAATCTGATTAACATGAAACACCTTCTATTCTTCATTTTCTCGGTCACACTTCTTACCCCTTGTCAAACACAAGAAGGCAGCGTTTTTGACAATTTGTCTTTACCCAGCGAAATTCTTCAAGGCGAACGCAAGTACGCCATCTATTTGCCGCCGGACTACGAACGTTCAGAGCGGAGCTATCCCGTTCTATATCTATTGCACGGGGCAGGCGATGATCAAACCGGATGGGTACAGTTTGGAGAAGTGTTGCACATAGCCGACAAAGCGATTACTGAAGGTACAGCGACGCCAATGATCATTGTCATGCCTGACGGTCAAACCGGCCGAAGGGGGTATTTCAACGATATTGATGGGACCTGGAATTATGAGGACTTCTTTTTTGATGAATTGATGCCTTTCGTAGAAGAGAGGTACCGTATCAAGCGTGAAAAAAGATATCGAGCCATAGCAGGACTGTCTATGGGTGGAGGCGGGTCCTTTATGTATGCCCTCCACCGCCCTGAACTGTTTTCCTCTGCATGCCCTTTGAGCGCCTATGTGGGCCCCCTAAGCCTCGATGCCTACAAGGGAATACTTGCAAGGACAAACCGGGAGTTTGAAGATGAGGTTGTAGCTGAATACTACAGGAAACACAATGCCCTATCCCTGATAGAGGATATGACGGCTGATGCACTGAATTCAGTGCGCTGGTATATAGATTGTGGCGATGACGACTTTTTATACGAAGGCAACAGCCTGGTACATATTGCCATGAAAAAGAAAGAGGTAAGACACGAGTATCGAGTGAGGGACGGTGCACATACCTGGACCTATTGGCGGGAGTCACTGCCCGATGTGTTGAAGTTTGTGTCAGATGCGTTTCATCAGTATTGATTACATAGATACTTTCATCGATCGATATGATATAAATTCATAATTTATAGTTAAGGAGCTCTTTTCATTTTGAACTGGCTAGTTTGGATTGCAATTCCGTAATAGATATGGCTTCATTCTCTGTGCACTTGACCTTCAAGAAAGCAAGGATCGAATCGATTTCCGGTGTTGTCAGTTGAAATACAGGATGGGGCATTCCGTATTCATTAAAGACCTCAACTGCGCGAGAATCGCCGCTTTCAATGAGTTCATCTGAAGAATGTAACCATGCATATACCCACTTCGCATCAATATTTTGAATCTTACAATCCAACGGAGGCCCGACCCGTATTTGTTTAAGATCATGACAGCCTGCGCACATGTTTACATATAAAGTTTCACCTGAGATAACCAGTTCGGTCATAAAAGCACTTATGGTTAAGAAGCCAAGAATGGCTGTGAAATATTTCACGGTATTTATTTTAATAGTTAAAAGACCTTATACCGGTCTATCAAATGATTTGTGATACGTTCAGAATTGGCAAGGATGGTGAGGCTTGTATTGACAGCAAGTGACCCGCAGAGGGCAGAACCATCGGTAATGAACATACCGGGATATCCGAACACCTCGCCATTGATATCGGTTACGCCCATATTGGGATCTGAGGCCATGCGACAAGAGCCAACCATATGCGTCGTTCCAAAATAGATATCCTTAAAAAGGTTACCCTCCCGGTCGATCATTTCTGCATGTATTATCTGACCTCCATTATCTACGAGTATGGATTCCAGCAGAGACTTCGTGTCAGCGTAGTATTTCCTGATGTGATCGTCAATATTTAAATGAACTTTGAATCGATCCTTGCCCGTCTTAGTAATCTCGGCTGAACCATGGGCTAATCCCAGGGCATAGAGAACGATCATCTCGTGACGACATCGCTTCATGAGATCGACATGTTCGTCACCCCACTGGCGGGTAAAATTTTTTCCGCTGCTCAATGAAATTTTTGCAGCACTCGTAAGAACCAGTGGTAGTGGTTTGGCACACGAAATGGTGATTCCCCGGGACTTCAAAAAATGATAACTGATCATTCCCGGGTGGGACATACCGGTAAACATGTCTCCCCTTACAACATCAGGGGGGAGAAGGCCAAGTACTTTTATACTGCCGTTGTAGGCTATATTTTTTCCTACCTCTCTACTCAGTCGCGGAAGACGCGATGCAGAGTTCAAGAGAATTTTGGCTGTTCCGACAGTTCCGGCACCAAGGATCACCAGTTTTGCTTCATAGATGGATAAGTCACCCGTATTTTTGTCCTTGGTTTTGACCCTGAAGGCATAAGGTAATTGGTCTACTGCTCCCCGATGATTTGTTCCTAGGTAGTTTTTATCGGTTGATTCGATGCGAATTACTTCCTGGTCCGCAAAAACTTGCATACCCGCAGACTCTGCAGCTTTCAGGTAATTCAATTGAAGGGATTGTTTGGCGTTGAAGATGCAGCCAGAAACGCAGTAGCCACTGCCAACACATCTTTTTACGGCATATCGAGCCCTGTCGCAGGAATACCCAAGATTCTTCATCAACTGGGCAAATGCCACCCCTGTTTTGGGAATACGGCTTTTTTCTATTTGGTGTACATTCAACATCTTTTCGGCCCTCTCGTAATAAGGCTCAAGAGCCTTTCGTGATAGGGCACTTGGCCACACATTTCTTCCTGCTGCATCTTTTTGATCAAAGATTTCAGACGGTGCCCTTAGAGATACCATTTCATAAAATGTCGACCCACCACCATATCCCTCGGCATAGGTAAAATTGACGTGGTCTCCTTTAAGGCTTTTGAGGTATTGGCTGAAGTATTGGGGATCCTGTGTTTGTTTGAGATCTTTTCGTATGGAGATCCTGGGTCCTTTTTCAACCATGGCCACTTTGAATCCTGCCCGGCTCAAATGATAAGCAGGGGCCGCGGCACCAAAACCACTTCCAATAATGAGTACGTCATGACGTGAAGTTTTCATAATACAGGATTTTGGATTACAAATAATTCCCATCGAGTGTCAACTCTTCGGCCAAGTAGCATTCGATGTTTTCGTAATAGATTTCGGAAGGTTGATAGCCGTAATTGGAACCGGGAAAGCCAATGAGACTACAACCTTCTGCGGAGTCATATATTCCTGAAAAAAAAGCGATCTGTGTCAATAAGATGGCTCCGCGGTACAATTTACCCGTCACTTTATTGTCCTTTTCACCTTCTTCGACAATGCTGGTCCGTTGTATATCATTAAGGGAAATAAACGATATCTCCCGGAAGATAGATTGGGCACGATGGCACAGGTCGTAAACAAAATATCCTCGATATTTGGCGAGTGGAAAGTAATCGTCATAAAAAACCATAAGGCCCTTGTCCTTAGAGTCCTCTACACCAGGTATAATGGTTTCGACGAATGCAGACAGGCAGTTGCGCACCAATTCATCGTCATTCTTGAAGTCCTTGGGATAGGCTTTGAAGACGATTTTTAGAGGTGTACAGCCCCATAGCAGAGCAAGACTGGCGGCCATGCCCGCTTTGATCATGTTTCTCCTGGCAGGGTCAAAACGACTTTCAGTCAGTTCCGTCATGGACCGGGTATAAGGTAAGTTGACATGTCGAAGTTTCATAACATTGGATTGAAGTGAACAATAGGGTCTCTTAGTTTCTGCGGATCGTCATTACCGAGCTTCACATTCAACTTTATTCCAAAGCCGCCGCGCATCATGGCACCCGAAATACCTACACGACACTGTTTCGGCCTTAACCATTTGTATGGATCCGTGATAAATCCGCATAATGCACCCATCAAAAAGCCGGAAGGATTCCAGCTGGAAATAGCTATGGAGCCATCTTTTGACCCGATATCGATAGAGAAGTAATGGTATGGGGCAATATGGGATCCTGCCAACGTGCCAACACCGGCACCCAGCACAGCATTTGCCAGTATTTTCTTGAGTATCCCATGGTTTGGTTCTATCTGCGCAATCGTTATGTAAACCTCTTGAAGTCTGTCAAGATCATAATGATCTTTAACGAATACATCAGAATTTCTCTGCAAAGAATCTTTACCATCAAGGGTCGCAGGGAATGCATACGAAGTCATTTCATTTGCCAAATAGTTGTATTGGCATATCAACACGGCCGTGCAACAACATACAAACAGTGTCAAATGCGCCGCCAAATATTGCAGAGAGATCCTCACGTGGAATTTTCTAAATGAGTTCATCGCTATACATTGAATCGTTTGATTTACAATTCAATGATATGCCTTAAGTCTTGGCGGCGTAAAAGACTATTGTAACATTATCTCCAGCTTGTGTAACATGAGAAGGTAATTCGTACAGGTGTAACAGTAAAGGAAATATGTAACCTTTAGCTTGTGGCGTTCATACGAAAGGCGGAAGGGGTCATGCCAAACTCATTGATAAAGCACTTGGAGAAATAATTGGGATCCTTGAAACCTACTTTCCAACTTACTTCAGATATAGTAAGGGAGCTATCTGCAAGAAGTGGTTTGGCACGATGCATCCGGAATGAACGCACGTACTGGCTAGCACTTTTACCCGAAAGGGCCTTCAGTTTCCTGTGTAGCTGCATGCGGCTCATAAACATTCCCGAAGCAAAATCTTCGGCAGTCAGCTCTTCATTCGCAAGTTGATTTTCTAAAAATGCATTCACCTTGAAGATGAACTTATCGGTTTTCTCATTAGACTGTGAGGGACTTAATAAAGCGAATTGACTGTATTTTTTGTGTAATAGATCCCTGAGTTCCAGAAGTTTTCTTACCCGCAGGATCAACTCATCTTTGAGAAATGGTTTGGTAATGTAGGCATCGGCTCCCATGGTAAAACCTTCGTACCGGTCTTTCTCTTCAACTTTTGCAGTCAGGAGAATCACAGGGATATGATTGGTCCTTTCATCTCGTTTTAATGCATCACAAAACCTGTACCCATCCATCTTTGGCATCATAACATCACTTATAACAAGGTCCGGGATTTGATCAAAAGCCACATTTAACCCTTCTTCCCCATTTCTCGCGACAAGAAGTTTAAACTCACCCCCAAGGATCTGCGTAAGGTAGGTGATGACATCTTCACTGTCCTCTACAACCAGGACGAGTGCATCGCTCTCATGAGTGGTATAGTGAGCCTCGAAACGTTCGTCTTCTTCCAACGATTCATCCGCCACAAATGTCGGCTTACCAATGGCAATGGGAGCGGACCTTGTAAGAGGAAGGGCAACTGAAAACGTGCTTCCCTGGCCAAGATTGCTGGATACGGTAATGTTTCCATTCATGAGATCGACCAGTTCCTTAACAAGCGCAAGCCCAATACCAGTGCCAGACAAATGTGACGAAGAAGGGTCGTCGGACCTGAAGAACCTGTCAAATATATGCGGAATGTCCTTGCTTCGGATACCAGAACCATTGTCTGCAACATCTATTTCCACTTGTTCTCCCGATTCAGATTCAGACGATCGAAGCACTACCCTTACCAATCCCTTGTTGCCGGTATGCTTCAACGCATTGGAAACAAGGTTGTGGATAATCGTACGCATTTTGGGTGCATCGAGATCCATAGTAAGTTCATTGACTTTGGCATCCAATACCAGGTGTATGTCTTTTTTTATGGCCAGTGGTTTGAGGGTGTCAAGTGTTTGTGCTACCAGACTGACCAGGTCCTCCTGATGGTATCTGACCTGCATCATCTTACTGTCAATTTTGGCGAGGTCCAGCATTTGATCGACCAGCCTGATCAATGAGTCCACATTGCGTTTAACAGTTTCAAAAGTTTTAGGAAGCTCTTTGACCAATCCTTTATTGACATTCTCCTCTGCCAGTTCGTTGACGCCCTTAATAACGGTAAGTGGGGTCCTGAACTCATGCGTAATGTTGGCATAAAGATGTGATTTGAAGTCGTTCAGGTCCTTGAGGCGTTTGGCCTCCGCTTCTTCCATC
>JBFKOL010000271.1:0-6063 GCA_041628815.1 Saprospiraceae bacterium
CTGATGATAAAGTCCGGTTCTTGATGGTGAACCGGAGTTGTACCATTCATTTTGATTGTGCTGCGATAAACCCGGCTTTTGACCACATCACCATAATAGAAGCTTTGCTGATATTCTGGGGGAAATTCTGGTGCTAGGTAATATTCCAGGCCTGCCAGTGCCGTTGCTCCATAATCGTGACGCATCATGGCAGGGCCAAAACCGATGCCTGTAGCCTGTTTGCTGAAATGTGGATAATCGGCTCCCCTTATCAACTGATATATTGGGCTTGTGTGGCAATCCACCGAATATGTATACCCATATTCATCGAAGGCATAGCCATAAGGGTTAACACGACCCGTGGTGGTGAATTCGACATGGCTTCCATCCTGCTTAAACCGAAAGGTATTGCCCGACACCATTACAAGTGTGTCTGAATTGGTACCTGTCACTTTCGAAGTATTCGCAAATCCATGATCGGCATGTATCCAACCATCCCATGAACGCACCATATTGTTAATCATACCATGGGTGTCCGCATAACCAAAACCACTGAACAAGATACGCCGTTCGTCAACGAGGTCATCCCCGTTGTGGTCTGCCAAGTAATAGATATTCGGAATGCTGTAGGTTATGACACCATTTGGGACAGTTACCAGTCCTATGGGTATATTGAGGGAGTCTGCAAAATCGACTATCAAATCAGCTCTACCATCACCATCTGTATCTTCTAATATAGAAATCTTGTCACGCCCAATACCGGAGGAATCAGCAAAGGGATATTCCACGGAGTGAGTAACCCACATTCTTCCTTGGTCATCAAAGGCCATATTCATGGGTTTACCAATATTCGGCTCCGAAACAAAAAGTTGGATCTTAAAACCTTCTGGCAAATGAAATCCGGCAAGTTCGTCTTTGGGCGACCTGGCTTCAGCGGTTCGTATATGCATACTAAACTGGTCATCAGCGACTTCAACATCTGTATTCCGGCATGAACACATCAATAATAAAAGCGCACAGGTTCTCCAAAAGATTTTATAGAGGCTCATGCAAGATTTTTCATACTCTTTGAAAAGGTTTCATTAGGGCCAAGTTCGGGTTTTATGAATTTCGACTATGGTCCAGATTGGATGTCTTGTTCAGCTGAATTAAGACCATTGGAATTTACACAGAACTTTGCGGATTGTCATGGTCTTAATGAAGTAAGATGAAATTCCTTGTGGTCAAACTGATGGAGTGATTGATTGGATTTATCAAAACAGGCTGGTAGTCAATTCTTTAATTAGGACAAAAAACCTTGTGGTATGATCCTGCGAATTGCGTAAACACCACCCAGCAATATGGCAACAATACCCAATAATCAAGTTTCATTAATTCCGGCTTTGGTCCGACCTCATAATCCATTTCTGGGTACATTTAGCATATGAAAAAGAGCTACACACATGCCCTGGAGCGGTTGACAAAAAAGAAAGACGAATTGCTCGATGCAGTCGAAGCTCATGACTCCAAATACATCATTACTAGGAAAAACAATAGGTGGTCACCTCTTGAACATTGCTATCACCTTTATCTGGCAGAGCACATATCAAGAAAATACTGCGTCAAAAAACTGAGTTTTAACCCATTACTTGAAGATATTGGCATGGGTAGTCAATTGCGTATTTGGGGGCTCAAGCTCATGGAAGTAGTGCCCCTTAAATTTAAGGCACCTGAGGCCATAAGTGAGCAAGTGTTTCCGGCTGACTTGAACGTAGAATCAGTCCGGCATCAATGGTCGGCAGAGCGAGTTGAATTGAAACGATTTTTGGCAGATTTGGATCCCGCACTATACTCAAAGCAAATTTATCGCCATCCTATGGTCGGTCGTCTCTCCATAGATGGCATGCTGGAGTTTTTTCTGTTTCACATCGATCGACATGCACAGCATGTAAAAAGATACTATGGTATTAGATGAAAAGGATCTAGCTACTCAAATGATATCGGTCGAGTAGACCAAACGCCAGGATGAATTTATCTCAATTCTTAATTATGAATTAATAATTGGCACAGCTAGTCCGCTCTTTTTTTCGTAGCCCGACAAAACGAGATCAGCGAGTTGGACGGTATCAAAGACACCAGAATTGATTACCATATCGAAATCTCCCGGATTATTGACATCCCTTTTAAAATAATGCTGAATGAAATCCTCCCGCTCCGCATCTCTGGCTTTAATGACTTTCTCGGCGTTTTGCCGGGATATGCCTTCGAGTTCGGCGACATAGGCCACGCGATCTATAAAGGGCCGGACAATGCGGATATGCAAGGAATCTGGGGATTTGATAATGTAATTACCTCCGCGACCCACAAGAATACTGCTACCATGCGCGCCAATAGTGTGTACGACGCGTAAAAGAGAGCGAAAATAGTGGGTATTGCTATGCTTCGAACCCATGAACGAACCGTACAGGAAATCATCGATCAGTTTTCTCCGTCGCTCATCGAGTGAACCCATAAATTGTTCGTCTGCACCGGCTTCTTCAGCAATAGCACTGAGCAGTTCTTTATCCCAGATTTTAAATCCGATACGTCGGCCTAATTCACGAGCCAGGGACCTGCCCCCTGCCCCATACTCACGTGAAATGGTGATAACAGGCCAAATAAATGGCTTCTCCTTGTTCTTATTGGTTAGTTCCTTTTGCTTGTTCCAGGTAAGCACCTGCTCTGTAATAAGACGCTCTATGGTGTTCATCGCCATTATAGTTCGTTAAACAATCCTATCATCACAACAATGAATTGGACAATTCGGTGCTTTAAATTGGGAATAATTTCTCAGAACCATGTCCATAGAAAGTGCTATGCATGTAGATTCCTTTCCCTGAGTGAATCAAAGTATGTATTCCTTGAAATTTGTGGCTTAACAGGTGCCGTTGTATCGAAATTGCCTAAAGCAGATCTTTTATGAGACATTGAACTACCAAACGCGAAAAGACACACCTAAACACGCCTGACAAAAGCCTCTGTCTCGCTTCGATCATTCTCCTGCTGCTACGGACAAAGAGACATTTTATTTATGAACTATGAAATATCAATTCTCAATTGGTATTTCTTTTTTCGGGTCATGTGATCCGGGTCACCGATTATACATACACAACGCATTAGCTTGGGCATTGGCTTAGAACATTTGCTATGAAAAGAATGCAGTCATTATCTCTTATAATTTCACTTTTATTGTATGGCACGGGACTGATTTCACAAAATTTAAAACCTTATACCATAGGGGCGAAAACCACAGGGGCAATGTCGGAAGTTGCCCAAATAGTGGAAACCAAACTCAAGGCGCAAGGTTTCAATATTTTGGGATCGTATATGCCCGTCGAAGACAAATCGCGTTGGGTTGTTGTATATACCTCCGAGGATATACTCAATGCGGTGAGACTGGTTGGTGGATTGACGGGTCTTGCGGCTGCCTGGAGGGTTGCTATAACCGATGAAAATGGAGAAAAGATTATTAGCTACACGACACCAGCCTATTGGGGCAATGCCTATTTCAGGGATGATTTTCCAAAAGTTGAGCGTTTTTACAAAGCGTACGCTGACAAGATTTCCCGGGCGCTGGCGGATTGTGGAACCGGGGGTGGCGAGACATTTGGATCAGAAGAAGGATATGATATCGGCAAATTGAGAGCATACCGCTATATGGCCACCATGCCGAAGTTTGACAGGACGAAAAAGTTGAATGAATTCACCAGCTATGACGAAGCAGTGGCAACAGTGGACGCCAATTTCACAAAGGGTGTTACCGACCTGGAAAAGGTTTATTCCGTCGAAGTGAAAGACCAAAAGATCAAATTATACGGTATAGGTCTTTTCGGAGACAAAGGAGAATCCCACTTCATGAGAAAAATAGACATCAACGAACCTAAGCATACAGCTTTTCTGCCTTATGAGTTTCTTATTATAGACAATGAAGTCCATATGTTGCACGGCAGGTTCAGGATTGCGCTCTCGTTTCCCGATTTGAAGATGGGACAGTTTATGAAAATCGTTTCGACCCCTCCGAACATTAAGAAATTGTTGGAGACGGCTACCCAATAAACAGGTTCTTATATATCATTCAAAAGTTGGCTCTACCTGAATGACAATGAATCTGTATCGGATGACCCCTCCCGTTGAACACACAAGCATGGGTCAATCCCAGTTCTTAATTGTTTAGAGAGGTGAAATTTTACTGCAAACCACGTACATATTTCTAATATTCCTGTTTGAGCTCTTTCTAAAGCCAACGCAAATAGATAAAGCAAAGCCAGGAACGCATAAGGTCTGCACATCTTTCATAAATCAAGCCTTTCCAAGATAAAAATTTACACGTACTGAACGACGCCAAGTAAGGTGCAATTATATTAATAACAGTATTCATTCAACCGGTTCAAACGTGTAATAGTCCTCCGTAAGATTCAATGTGATATTGTATTTGCCGGGTTTCACTTTGATATCCTGGCCAAAAAAGATGGTTGCTCCTCGTGGAAAAGTGTTGCCTCCCCAGTTGTGATTCCAACTGTCTCGATTCCTGAATTTGATAACTCCCTCTTCGAGCTCCACGGTAATCTGCCATATACTTTTACTCTGATCCACCAGTTCCATGGGTATTGAACTTTCCCAATCTGTCTGAAGCGCAGAACCAATGATGCCCAGATCATCAAATAAAAACTGAACAGAAGGTACCGTATTTTTTAACATATCAGAAATTGAAGATGCGTCAGTCATTCGACTCCTCAATGCAACTAAATAATCTCTTTTATTCGACCTCATGGATCGTATCAACGCGTTAAACGACGCATCCTTCATACCTTCCATGACCAGATCTATTTCTTCACCCCAGTAAAAGGATGTGTCAATATGCTTATAAAAGTCCTCCTTGTTCATAATCCACCCGACTTCAAAATCCGGAATATTATAATTTTTGAGAAATGTGTACATTTTTGGGATTTCCAGGTGATGATTTGCAGGATTGTTAATATCCCATAAAATATTATTCGCATAACTGCTCACTTGCATCGCTATTTCCTTTTGTTTATGGTTTTGCGAACTGACAGAAAGAGATTTAGATAAATAATCAAGTTCAGTATTGTATGGCTCCATATAGAAATCGAGGTATCCCAATAGATGGATTATCTTTTTCGGGTCGAAAGTCGAAGGATCTACCAGGAGACTATCAATAATATCGAGTTGCCATTCTACCGAGTTGATCGATACTTTTAACCATTCCTGTTCAATTTTCAGTGCGTTGTACAGTTGTTCAACCCCTTTGTTGAATTCATTTTCCTGGTTTATTCGGACCTGGTGTTTGTTTATGTAAAGGGCGATTAATATTCCGATCACTACCAGGGCTATTTCTCCAAAGGCATAGAGACTGTACCTGCGAAGCTGTCCGGCATCCATCAACGATTTGCGGAGTTTTCGGAAAAAGGTTAACATAATGTAAAAATAGGATTGAGTGTTAACTGCTGATGTCTATCGGTTTTCGAGTTTTTCGATCCTTTCAAACAAGGTATCGATGATAGATCTCAACTCTTCATTTTCTTTCTTCAAGGCTTGAATCCCTGCTAGTGCCACGCCATCCGCATCTATGGTGGTTATGGTGGTACTGTTTTTGCCGACACCAAATGCATAATGAAAGTCTTGCGCCATGGGACCTATGTGCCGTACCGGGTCGTCTTTGTAAGACCACTCGGATATATTTAGCGAAACGATTTTCTCAAGGATTACATCCGTATTGACTTCCTCGATAGCCTCTTTACGATGAACGTCCGAATTGTTCCCGACGGCCATAGCTTCGAAGGTGCCGTTGACACGTATAAAGTCATGATCGAATTCGCCGTAAATAAGTGGTTCGTTGCTCTCTTTCACATCGATGAACAAGCGATTGGATATGTTTCCGTTGTCTTTATCGGGTCCTGCATTGGCACCAATCACAATATTTGAATCTCCCTTTACTTCAGTCCCTGCCCAGTATCCAAAAAAACTATTTTTTATCCCGGTGAGATTATTTCCTCCTGATCTGGTCCCAAAAAAGCTATTTCCGGAACCTTCCACATTTTCGTGACC
>JBFKOL010000272.1:0-6039 GCA_041628815.1 Saprospiraceae bacterium
ACTGGTGGTTATAGGGATATTGATTGCTTTGCAGATCAACAATTGGAATGAGAGGAGAAAGGATAGAATAAGGGAAACAAAATATTTGCATGAAATTATTGAAACATTAGAGTTAAATGTCCAAATTTTTAGCAACTACATAGATGGTATTCAAGCAAATAACCGCTCAAAGGAGATTATCCTGAACGGTATCGAAAATAATATAGCGTACTCAGATACACTTGATAGACACTTTTTAGAGGCTTTTGTACAATGGTCAGAAGGATTTGTGTCTTATTCAGGTTTTGATGCATTAAAGAATAATGGAATTGATCTCATTCTTTCAGACACATTGCGAAAAGAAATTGTAGCGCTATTTGAGAATTCATATGCTGTAACAAGAGAAGATATTGAGAATTGGACCTTTGATCAATTCATTTTTAAATACATGGACGAAAACTTTATCTGGTATGAAGCCCTGAAAGCGAGTCCAAAAGATTTCGAATGTGTAATGGGTGATCCTTATTTCTTATCCATAATTCACAGGCTGATCAGACAAAATAACCATATTAAGGGTATCTTATCAGGCAGCCTCGAAGAAACTCAAAGAGTCCTTCAACTCATCAAGGATGAATTGCATGGTGCCGACTCCCGACGAAATGTCGGAACGTCAGCAAGGGAATAGGAATCTTTTATTTCCAGACAATTCACGCATGAAAAAATCATTGTAAATCCCTCATAAAAGTCCGGCAGGCTCTTTCGGGGAATGCATCAATTCTATCCATTTTTAGGAATCCGTAAGGCTTGGATGTATCCAAATCGATACTGGCGCAATTCTTGACATAGCTATGGTATGCTCACTTTCCTAAGGAAAATACGGAAGTCTTTGATTGAGTCAGGATCGGCTCAGAAGTACGCACTCTATGCTATAGGTGAGATAGCCCTGGTGGTAATTGGGATTTTGATTGCCTTGCAGATCAACAATTGGAATGAGGATAAAAAGAAAGTTAAGACTATTAAGGTATACCTAGAGAATTTAGTGGATGACATAAGGACAGATATGGCAAAATTTTCTAAAAGTGAAAAGCAAAGTATGTTCCGCTATTATTCTGGACAATATCTATTACAATTAGCCAATGAATTACCATACGATCCAATTCCTGATGGACATATAGTTGAAGAATGGACTCATAACTCTATTTGGCAAGATAACATCCCTGTAGATTACAACAGAGAATTTGTTGCAAAAGCATTTTTATGGACCCATCGAACAGTCGGTCAGGATGATAAAGTCTCATCTTTGGCAATTGTAGAATTAAAAAATACTCCTGAATATTCGTTTCTCGATAACAACAAACTAAAAGATGCCATTTCTGATTACTATGCAGACTGGAATTTTCGATTTGGGCCCTATGCACAAACTTACATTAATGAACTTGTTTCTGACTGGCAAAATGCGCTGAGGGAAGAAGGCATTATTAATTCAAATCCATTCACAAATGCGAATCCAATTAGATTACTCCAGGCAAATCCATACTTAGTAGGAACACTTCGAGGTTTAACCGCAGAAGCTAGTTGGCAAGCTATGAGTTGTAAAATTATCATAGATAAAGGAAGTCAGTTATCAGACCTAATAGAAAGTGAAATAAATAAGATGTAGCCCCCCAAGAGGCATAGATTGAAGAATATAACACAATTATTGTATTTAAAGTCCCCCCAAAACCTCAGTTCTATCTACCCCCGTATGTTTTATTTTCACCTACATTAACTTTACATTGAAAAGATTATGCTCCCCTTCTTCCGCAAGATCAGAAAGTCACTAATTGATAATTCCTTAGCAAGGAAATACCTGCTTTATGCCATAGGAGAGATTGCCCTGGTGGTCATCGGGATTTTGATTGCTTTACAGATCAATAATTGGAATGAAGATCGTAAGGACAAAAAGGTACAATTTCGGTTATTGAAGGAGCTACATGTGACAGCAGGAGAAGACTTTTTAAGAAACCATAATCATCTTAGGCGGAACAATGAAAGTCTTGCATCGCTCGAAATTGTGATCAATCATCTCGAAAGGAAACTTCCCTTCCACGATTCCTTGCCGCATCATTTTGCCAGGGCACACAGCAGATGGATCAGTCAGGTAAAAGACAATGCCTACGAAAATATCAAAGAACATGGTTTGGACTTCATTGAAAATGATACCACCAGGAATCACTTGACGCATATCTATGAAAATCGCATTGAACTCTTCCATGTACTCGATACGCGATTCGATCAGTTTTTCTATCAAATTGCCGTTCCGGAACTGATCAATTCTTTCAACGACCTATTTCCTCAGGGAGGTCCCAGGGGGGAAATGGTTCCGTTGGACTATGACTCGTTGTCAAACGATACGAAGTATTTGAATATCTTAAACGCGACCCGTTCTCATTTGCGGCAATACATCAATTGGCAAGAACTAGTAATTCTTAATGATATGAGTGATTTGCAACATCGGCTGGAAGCAGAAATGATGAGGTACTAAAACTCTGCTTATTTGAATTTCAACCTTATCTAATAATAGGTCCATAGGAACAATTCATGTAGACCCCCACCGCCTTTTTCAAATTTTTTTTCTTGTTCTATATATTTATCTCATGCTGACGTACTTCAGACGAATTAGAAAGAGACTTCTTGGTGAGGAAGCCGCTTCTAAGTTTTTGTTTTATGCAATTGGCGAAATTGCCCTCGTGGTGATTGGTCCCGATAGCTATCGGGATTGATTGTCTTACACCCACCTGCTGGCCGGCAGGGATTTACTATTGAAATGAGTGGCGAAAAGACTGGATAAGGGAGCACACATTACCCTCCTAATTGCCACAATCTGCATGCCTTATCGTAAAAATCATACCGTCCGTAATATGCGTGCCGGGTTCAAAGTGAAAACCTGATTCGAACTGCATATCCACCGTTTGTGCATCTCCCATATAGAGCGGTACCAAACCGCTGAAGTAATAATCTTTCGCCTTGTAGTCTGGATCTATATTCGGTGCACCAAACACATCATCCCTCAAAAATTTGATATCCGCATTGCATTCGTTCGTGTAACGACCAACCTGTTTGATCATGTACAACTTCGCACCTGAAGGATTGGCGGTTCCGTGATTGACGATCACATCATTGACTAAATAGGTATAGCTCGATTCTGATTCCAGGTAGTCCGGGAATGTGATGTCCACCAGTTTGTCATCATCCACATTCCACATATAGAGCAATGCCGGATCCTCTCCGGATACACTTTCCTGGCTAACCTCCATCAGGCACATATCTCCCTGTTCCATGAGAAAGCGTTGGTTAAACGTGTCCCTCACCGAAAAAGGCAAAGAGGCCGTACTGTCCAGATTGTACACATAAAAGCTTCGGATGCTTTGACTGTCAATTTCTTCGAATACTGCCGCCTCACCGGTAGAACAAACAAAAAAGCTCTCCGTAGTCGACTTTACCGAAACCGGGTTCAGCACATTGCCGGGAGCGATGCGATGGTACAAGTGAGCCTGATCGTTGCCCTGTGCATCCTGGTAGGTGAATGAGTAAAACCCGTTTCTTTCGTTTTGTACATGATGAGCAACGCTGTCACCGGGATTCAGCAAGACCATTGGTGGAGCCAGTAGGGCGGCTTGCCCGTAGAAAACATCATACAGGTATTCATGACCTGTACGGCTCAGTACCAGGGTCAACGGATAATTGATGTCCTCGGATTGTTGAGCGATATTGGTGAAGGTATCAATCCCTGGAGTAATGTTAAAAAACGTGTCTCCTGCCGGGTAGCTTTGAAAGTTGATCAGTTCCGTTCTCCCTGAGGTTGTATTGATCGATAAAAAACAGTCCTGCTCAAAAGCCGCAATATTACTAGTACTAATGCTTAGAATATCCGGAAACCTGAACGTCTCGTCACTCCACACGCCGAATTTACGCTTAACCAGCCGGTACACCCCACTGGTATCTATCATTCGGAATAAGGTCGTATTGGTAGTCTCATTGCGATACAACACGTGCATGTCGTCATAAGGACCGCCGGGGACAAAGACTTCGTTGAATCCAGTGCCATCGTAGCGGTAAATTTGACTGTACAGGGTATCGTCATTGGAGTTGACCAGGAAACTGTGGTTACTCCCCCCGGGATCACCACTCACCAGTTGCACCGTAGCGGCGGGTATATTGGTCCTGACATATCCCAGGTCGAGGTCGTAGTAGGCCAGCCACCGGTTTCCCAGGGTATCCCATGTAGAATGGTAATGCCGGCTGACCGGATCCCCTGGGTTGGCCGCAATGATACCGTACGGCGTGTCATCCAGGACCTGCAAGCCTGTACTGTCGAGCCGGCAGGCCTTCATCCTTGCCGTACCCGGTATGTTCAATCCGGTAAAGAGCGAACTGTCGCTCATCAACACGACAGGAAACTGAGCCCTCCAGTTGCCACTGCTCGGCAGAGCGTCAACCTGCCCGTCCCTGAACCGGAAAAAATGACTTTGATCGGTATCATCGACGGATATAAAATAACTCCAGCCGTCGATTTTCTTTAAAAACCGGATGGATTGGTAGTTTGAATCCGGTTCTATGTTCCAAATGCCCTTCTCATCCAGCCAGTGGTACAGTCGATTGCCGGCGGTATCCACCGCATCTATGACAATCCCTTCCTGATCGCGACTGAATTCGAAATCGCTCCATACTCCGGGTGGTGTAAGATCGTCTACCTGTGCGCCAAGCGCAGTGGTAAACAAAACGACGAATGCAAAGAGACAATATTTCATGATAGTAGGATCTCATCAAACTTACATTCCCAGTGAGACCATTTTTGTCACCCGGGTGGGTGATTTATTAGTAGATGAAAGGCGTTCGTCTGAAATTCGAAAGTATCGCTCCAGTCAAAGGCGTCCGCTCCTCCTGTCGTTACGGAGAACAAATGAAAGGCTCAACTTGGCAACGTATTCTCAATAGGCTTCTGCGGGCTAAGCATGCCTTGTAATTGATACGGTAGGCATTCATCTGAAAGTGAATCCCGAGATTAACTTAAGCAAAAGACTTCCCCGCCTCTTTGCCTTTCAAGGATACGCCATAACCACATAATCTCCCGGAGTCAACTCAAATTGTCCGGTCGACAACCCTTCTATCCCATCCAAAATGGACAACGAATCCTTTTCCAGGACTTCCAATTTCGCATAGGACCCGGATGGCAAAGCTACACTCGCCACACTTCCCTCGGGGACGGACATTTGGTATCGTATAATCCCCGACGAGTCCCTGTTCCAATTTGAAACGATTTTTCCGAATGGAGAATGATAGCTGCATTGGACAAAATCAATTCCATCCGGCGTCGAAGGAGACAATATAAACCTGCTAAAGCCCGGGTTTTCCAGGTCCGGGCGTATGCCTCCCAGCCAGCGATAATACCATTCCGTCACCGTACCAAACATGGGATGATTGTTGGAATAGGTATCATCGCTTTCCTTCCAGGTCTCCCAGATTGTTGTGGCACCACGGTCGATCATATGTCCCCATCCTGGATATTCCGTACTGTTTACTACATCATACACTATTTGGGGTGAGGCATACTCCGACAAGGTTTCCATTATGTATTTAGTGCCAAAAATCCCCGTATTGAAATGACCGGAAGGACCGTTCTTCAAGGCATTCAGCAAAGAATCCGTTGCTGCTGCTACCTGTTCTTCCGGGACAATGCCGTGATAGAGTAAAGTGGAGAACAGCGTCTGCCGATTGATTTTATCCGTCACGGGTTGGTCCCAAAACTTTGATTTGATCAAATTCTTCAACCTATTCGCCAATTTATCGTATTGCTCTTCATTTGCATCGTCACCCATGACTGAAGCGAATGTTTGCATAATCCTTGCACACTGGAGATAGTGGCAGGTGCCAGTCAGCTCTACGGGTACCGGCTCAAGAGATTCATGGTCGCTCAGACCTTCTTTGACAATTCCTTCCGGATGAATGCGAGCAGCTTTGTCCATCCATTGATTGTTCATCTCGTAAAACTCATGTACCACCGATGTATCGCCATAGTAG
>JBFKOL010000273.1:0-6022 GCA_041628815.1 Saprospiraceae bacterium
GGCATCATTTTATCAATACCCTTTCCATCCATGACCGGTACAGTGTAGGCAGATTCGAAAAGGATTGTCTCGAAACGCTTGACAAGATCTATATCCACCAAGACATGGCTATTTTAACGGGTGGAACAGGTCTGTATATCCGGGCAGTTTGTGAAGGACTTGACGCGTTTCCGGAGGTTCCCAAGTCCATCGCGCATTATTATGAAAAGCAGTGGAAGAGCAAAGGGCTTACACCTCTACAGAAAGAATTGTATAAAAAGGATCAATCCTACGCGCGGGTTGTAGATATGTCCAATCCCCAGCGTCTGATAAGAGCTTTATCGGTGATCGAAGCATCGGGTCTGCCTTTTTCCCACTTTCTGAAGCGCTCCAAAGCCTCCCGCCCTTTCAATTCCATACTGATGTGCCTGATGCCTTCACGGGAAAAGCTTTATTCGGATATCAATGCTCGTGTCGATTCCATGGTACGGCGAGGTCTAGAACAAGAAGTGAGATCGCTTTATGCCTACAGGCATCTGAGGAGTCTTCAAACAGTGGGCTACAGGGAATGGATTCCCTTTTTTGAAGGCAAGCAAACCCGCGAAGAGACCATTGACAAAATAAAACAACATACGCGCAATTATGCCAAGAGGCAGACGACGTGGTTCAGGAACCAGGGAGACTGGCACATGTTCGATCCCTCTGCAAAACGTGACATAGTCAATTTTATTTGTCGAGAAACAGGCTGTAACATACATCTATAATGAAAGGCGACAATTTTTGTAGTCCTGTTCTCTGTACTCCGGGTAAAATTTTCGTATCTAGCGGGAGGCATCAACTACAGCAAGATCATGCGATATGGCCGTCAATTCTATAATCACAGGTGTTGGCTCCTATATCCCCTCGAGGGTAATTGACAACGCTTACTTCGTCGATCACCAGTTTTATACCCGAAAGGGAGAAAAGGTGGTCAAGTCTGCTGAAGCCATTGTACAGAAGCTCCAGGATATTTCGGGCATTCGCGAACGAAAATATGTCGATAAAAACGACGACACGGCAGCTATGGGTGCCAGAGCGGCCGTCGAGGCCATACGCGCTGCAGGAATTTCTGCAGAAGAGCTGGATGGCATCATTGTCGCACATAATTTTGGTAATATCCCGCCGGACAGGCGATATGGCGAGGCCATACCCAATTTGGCTGCCACGATAAAAAACCGTCTGGGCATCAAACAGCACAGATGTTTCGCCTATGACCTCCTCTTCGGATGTCCTGGCTGGATAGAAGGGCTCATTGCTGCCCATCAATATCTCCAAAACGGTAGCGCCAGGCGGATCCTGGTCATTGGTGTAGAGCTGATATCGAGGCTGCTCGATCCACACGATATGGACAGCATGTTGTTTGGTGACGGCGCCGGAGCTGTCGTTATGTCTGCAGAGGAGTCTGACAAACCTAAAGGTGTCCTTTGTTATACCACCTATTCACATTGCCTTGAAGAGTTGGATTACCTGAAAATGGGAGACTCCAATAAGGTTAAGGGCACTGATTATCAGACTCCTAAAATGCAGGGTCGCATGGTTTACAAGTATGCCGTCACACATATGCCACCTCTGATCTATGAGACCCTGGACAAATGCGGAATAGACGTAGCCAACGTTTCCAAATTTCTTTTTCACCAGGCCAATGAAAAGATGATCATGGCGATTGCTGCCAAAATATTTGAAGAAAAGGGCATACAGGGTGAAATTCAGTCCCTGGTACCTTTCATGGTACAGGAGATAGGCAACTCGTCGGTGGCTACCATCCCGACCATGCTCGACCAAATATTGAAAGGCAAACTACCGGGACATGCAATAAAACCCGGAGATCACGTCATCATGGCATCGGTTGGCGCCGGTATGCATTGCAATTGCCTCTTGTATACTTTTTAACTACGAAAAGATGGATTTCACACTGAGTGATGATCACAAGATGATCAGGGATTCGACGCGCGAATTTGCCCAGCAAGTTTTAAAACCCGGTGTTATCCAACGAGACAGCAATGGCTCCTACCCTGCGGAAGAAGTACACGCTATGGCCGAACTGGGATTTTTCGGTATCCTCGTGGATGCGGAATACGGGGGAAGTGGTCTGGATTATATTTCATATGCCCTGATCATGGAAGAATTGTCTAAGGTGGATAATTCGTGTTCTGTCATTATATCGGCTCATAACAGTCTCGTCTGCTGGGGAATACAGGGATATGCCAATGAAGAATTGAAAAAAGCATATCTCCCCAGGCTGGCCGCAGGTGAGTATATTGGAGCCTTTTGCCTGTCTGAGCCAGGGGCCGGATCAGATGCGACCAATCAGAAAACAACCGCAGTCGATCGCGGCGATCACTATCTGCTCAATGGGACTAAGAACTGGATCACTAATGGAAAAAAGGCATCGGTTTATGTTGTAATTGCACAAACCGATGTTACTGCAGGACACCGGGGCATCAATGCTTTCGTTGTAGATGCCAATACCAAAGGTGTCTCAACAGGTATCAAAGAAGATAAACTCGGTATCCGGTCTTCCGATACCTGTACGGTCATGTTCCAGGACGTGGTAGTGCCAAAAATGAACAGATTGGGTCCCGAAGGCTTTGGGTTTAAATATGCGTTGAAAACTCTGGACGGAGGACGTATCGGCATCGCCGCACAAGCTCTTGGTATTGCTTCGGGGTCATACGAATTGGCACGCAGTTATGCAGCTGAAAGGCAAACCTTCGGAAAACCGATCAATCAGCATCAGGCCATAGCTTTCAAGCTTGCAGATATGGCCACTCGTATAGAATGTGGCAGGATGCTGCTGCACCGTGCCGCATGGATGAAAGACCAGGACTTGGATATCAACAGGGTCGCAGCCATGGCCAAGCTTTATTGTTCAGAAGCGGCAATGGAAATCGCCACGGAGGCCGTTCAGATTCACGGGGGCTATGGATTTGTCAAGGAATACCATGTGGAGCGCCTAATGCGCGATGCGAAGATCACCCAAATCTATGAAGGCACCTCCGAAATACAACGATTGGTCATTTCTAGAAGCCTGAATTTGGGAGACCCTTATCTGCCGGTCTGAAAAAGAAAACTGAACTCCGGCTTCTCAAATTACAGGGAATTCAGAATTTGATTTCGTTGCATGGAGATCTCCTGCAAGGGTCTCCATAAATTTTGTTGTAAAAAATGCTATGTTTCGCTACGAGTGTGATTATGAAATGAATTGACTATGTTAAACCTTTCTGTCTTATTGGAGGCTTCGGCCTCAAAATATCCCGGCAAAGCAGCCTTTACCTTTGGTAAAACTACCCTGACTTATGCCCAGGTCAATGCTGCTTCCAACCAGGTTGCCAACGGGCTTAGATCTAAAGGGATTCTGCGAGGAGATAAGGTCGGCCTGAGCTGCCTAAATCTCCCATACTTTCCTATAATCTACTACGGCATACTAAAAGCGGGGGCAGCTGTCGTGCCTCTGAGCGTCCTTTTGAAAGAAGATGAAATAGCCTATCACCTGACCGACAGTGAGGCCAAGGCTTATTTTTGTTTCGAAGGAACTCCTGAACTGCCAATGGGCAAAATGGGGCAGGCGGGATTCCAATGGGCCAAGGGATGTGAGCATATGTACATGATCACAGCCAATCCCGAAGGGCCTTCACCTATAGAAGGAATACCCACACTGGGGACCCTCATGTCAGGACAATCCTCGAAGTGCGAATCTGAGCGTACCGGTGCCGACGATACGGCCGTCATCATATACACCTCCGGTACCACCGGGCGTCCAAAAGGCGCCGAGCTCACCCATTCGAATCTATTGATCAATGCAAAGATCGCCACGGACCTGTTCAATATGAACGCCGAGGATACAACCTTGATCGTACTACCACTATTCCACATCTTTGCTATGACCTGCCTCATGAATGCAGGGGTTTACCGGGGAGCACATTCTATATTACTGCCGAGGTTTGATGCAGAGTCGGTCTTTGGCCTCCTGGAAAAACATGAAGTAACCGTATTTGCCGGGGTTCCTACCATGTACTGGGGTTTGCTAAATTATAAGGAAGACAAGTTTGACTATGAAAAAATTTCGTCCAATCTCAGGATGGCCGCTTCCGGGGGAGCAGCACTGCCCGTCCAGGTCTTGCACGATTTCCAGGACAGGTTCAATGTCCCCATTCTCGAAGGATATGGTATGTCCGAAGGTTCACCCATCGTCACCTTTAATCAACTGGATACAGGTACCAAACCGGGATCCATAGGTACACCCGTGTGGGGTGTAGAAGTGAAACTGGTGGATGACCAGGGCAACGAGGTGCCGGACGGTGAAAAGGGAGAACTATGGTATCGCGGCCACAACGTCATGAAGGGATACTATAAAAAACCAGAGGCCAACGCCAAAACCCTCACCGACGGATGGTTACACTCCGGCGATGTGGCGGTACGGGATGAAGATGGTTTTTACTATATCGTCGACCGCACCAAAGATATGATTATCAGGGGTGGACTCAATGTCTATCCGAGAGAAGTGGAAGAAGTCATGATCAAACACCCTGATGTATCACTTGTCGCAGTAATAGGTATTCCGGATGAAAAAATGGGAGAAGAGATCAAGGCTTTTGTGGTCAAAAACCCAGGTGCTCGCGTGACAGAAAAAGAACTCATGGATTATACAAGATCCAAATTAGCCGCTTACAAATATCCCCGCATCGTGGAATTTGTCGATACGCTGCCAATGAGCGCCACAGGAAAGATTCTGAAAAAAGAACTTAGAAAACTATAGCGTCATGTCCGGTTTAGAGATCAGGAAAACAGCTGTTATCGGAGCGGGTACCATGGGCAATGGCATTGCACATATCTTAGCCATGCACGGATATTCTACCATAATGACGGATATCAACACTGAAGCATTGGAAAGAGGACTCGACACCATCAGTAAAAACCTTGGAAGAATGAAGGCCAGGGAAAAAATTGATGAGGCCGTCGTAGCCTCAACCCTGCAGAACATCCGGACCACCACTTCCCTGACAGAAGCGGTCGCAGGATCCGACATCGTCATAGAAGCGGCCACAGAAGATGAACTTATCAAATCGGAAATCTTTCGCACCATCGATGCTGCGGCACAAGATCGCTGCATTCTCGCTACCAACACATCGTCCATCTCTATCACGAAACTGGCAGCCATAACATCAAGGCCGGAAAAGGTCATTGGTATGCATTTCTTCAATCCCGTCCCAGTCATGAAGCTCGTAGAGGTAATCAAGGGTTTTTCTACCAGCCAGGAGGTTAGCGACGCAGTGATGTCCCTCTCCCGGAAATTGGGTAAGACGCCCGTAGAAGTGAACGATTTCCCCGGGTTTGTTTCAAACCGGATTCTGATGCCCATGATCAACGAAGCCATTTTCACTCTATCGGAAGGAGTCGCAGGAGTCGCTGAGATCGATGAAGTAATGAAACTGGGTATGGCACACCCAATGGGCCCCCTCCTGTTAGCCGATTTCATTGGTCTTGATGTCTGTCTTCATATAATGAAGGTACTGCACGATGGTTTTGGACAGCCCAAGTATGCACCGGCATTGTTGCTGGTGAAAATGGTGGCGGCGGGCCAGCTGGGAAGAAAATCGGGTAGCGGGTTTTACGATTACACCGCCGACCCAAGGGCACCATCCGTGGCACGGAATTTTGTTTGAATCTTGGATTAAACTAAGGCTCCGCCCGGACTTCCATTTCAAGTTCGTTACATTGGCAAGAGGATCTTACAATCTTGATCAATACCTTTTACACGGAACGGACGGCAGGTCGAAATGGTTATTTCATTGTATTTTGTAATTATGAATTACTTTATGATTAAACCGTTTTTTCTAAGTGTGCTTATTTCCTTTGTCTTTCTTACCGGGATGATTTCGGCATTTGCCCAGTCGGCACAAAACCCCGCCACAGAAATAATCAGAAAATCCGATGAAAAGGTCCGCGGTGCTTCGAGTCGAGGTGAGCTTAAGATGTCCATCATCAGGCCATCCTGGACCAGGGA
>JBFKOL010000274.1:0-6018 GCA_041628815.1 Saprospiraceae bacterium
CATAAGCCGACATCGTTTTGGCTATGGTGCCTACGGCGGCGCCTACTTGGAAAAAATGTCGTGCTACCTCCTGCCCAGCACCGATCTCTGCAAAAGTGCCATAGATCCGATCATTCAAATTGATCTCTAAAGCTTTCTGTTCTGTTTTAAGTATATGCCTGTGATTCATCCGCCATCTCAAATGATCCACCAAAATTAGAATTGTTTCCAACTTTATCTTAAGAAGAAATCCGTCATAATATCGTTATTGTGTCATGCATATTGTATTGCTGGTTCTTTTTATGGTAGCCGGAAATACTGTCTGGGCTCAATTTTCGGAAGGACATCGTCTCTACCTGAACAAGCAGATCCGTTATGTCAATGAGTCCATTCATGGCATGTTGGTCGCCCACCGTCTGGTAGAAGGCTACAACCAGGAAATCAACAAATATGTGGACCTGCCAAGCTATAAGGTGAATGATTTCGATAACAGCGATCTGCCAGCAGATCTTTTCGGAGAAACCAAGCAATGGTTTTATGAGAAGCCCCCCAACAAACTTTACAATGAACTTCTTGTAGATGCCAGACGGACCCAATTCCCCCTGCAGTCGTGGCCGCTAATATCCCAGTTGAGGAATATTACCAAGTTCGTTAACAACGAACGCATAACACTGGGATCGACGCTCTCACAAGAGAGACTCAACCAATTAGCGACCATTCAAAAAGTTTTTTTAGGCCTCGAAAGTATGGCTTCATATTACGAGGAGTTTAATGCCCATGTTGAAGCCCTGGAGAAAGCCCTCCTTCAACCGTATCACGATATCAGCACGCTGGATCCCACTAGGAAACAGGTATATACTGCACTGGTAGAAATGCACTACGACATAAAGGCTGCTCTTCGGTTTATCAAAAAGGACAACCGAAGCAGCATCACACAGATATTGTCCAAAATAGAAAAGGAAAGAAACTGGCTTCGCACCTGTATCAACGAACTTGCTTCTGAAGATGAAAAAAAGCAGTTATCTGGTATTTCCTTAAAACTTGAAGAGATTTTCAGTGTCATGACCTCTTACGCCCGAGGCATCACCACTCCTGATGAATATTCAATGTATGGACCTGGTTATTACACGTTCAACGTAGCTATACTGACGCTGACCAACCGATATGGAAATGGCTATATCTCCGAGATCAATGCCTTTTTTGAAGAAAACAACTGGAGAGTCATACATTTTCTTGAAGAAGCTCATTTCGTCAAAGTAATCTATCCTGAAAAAATTCCCCGAGAAGCAGTTTACAAAGAGTCATCCGTGGCACCCCCTGAAATAAAAACCCCGGATCTTATCAAAGAATCGTCTCTGCCGGAACCCGTTCAAAAGGAGCTAAGTATTATAGTTGAAAAGCCTCCTCCTCCACTTTCCGTGATTGGATCGTATTCTTTCAAAGTGGATTCCGTAGATTTTGAGGTAGAATTGTTTGATCACAGGATAGAAGATGGAGACCTGATTTCCATCAATGTCAATGGCGAGTGGGTTTTCGAAAACATTTCTCTCGAAAAAGAATCCAAGTCACTTAAGTTGAAAGCAGATCCTGGTTCTGAACACTACATTCTCATCAGGGCCGATAATGAAGGTTGGAGACCTCCCAATACCATCGGGGTAAGATATATAAGCAATGGTGTTGTCAAGAACTTCTTTCTCGTCCGTGATTTAAAAGCCTTTCAGGCCATTGAAATAAAATACAGTCTGTAATCTTTACTGTGATGCCAGAAACTCTTTGGTGTCACTGTAGGAGTTCAATATTGAAACGTTTTCACTTTGCTTGATACTGGAGTTAATGGTCTGAATACCGCTGAGGAGGATTTGAGTTTCAGGATAAGCCTTTTGTAGCTTTTCCAAATAGAGATTGATATCCGGTGTTGCCTTTTGTTCATTGATGATGGTGAAGATGTAATTGATCTTGCAGATGTCAGAGATCTCTATTAGTTCGCTTAAGTCTGTATTAGTGCCGGCATTGACTACTTTGAAGCCCTCTTTTTTTATCAGGTAGTGCAAAAACAATAGGCTCAGCTCATTGGTTTCTCCTGTCGGAAGATATATTAAGACGGTCTCCGGTCTTTTTACTTTGAGTTTGTCGATTTCGGCAATGCACTTACGCTTGATCAATTCTGAGACGAATTTTTCATGGATGGACTTAATGCTTCCGGTAACCCACATCATGGCCAGTTTGTCCAACAGTGGGTAAATGACTTCGATCATTGTGTATTCAAATCCTTGCTGTTCGATGCTCCTTGTTAGCAACCGGCCGAATTTCTCTTCGTCAAGCTCAATCAATGAAATGGTCAGCGAGTCAAGTTGACCTTCAAAAGATTCATCTACTTCGGTTATTTCCGCCACTTTTTTCTGGATTTGTTCTTTATCCATCTTAGCGATCTTGGAAATTTTGAACCCGTGCCTGTTGAGAAGGGCAATATTCAATATTAGCTTTAGGTCATCATCGAGGTAGTACCGGATATTCGTTGGTGTCCTTTTTGGCTTAAGGATATTGTATCTTTTTTCCCATATGCGGAGAGTGTGGGCTTTGACCCCCGACAATTTTTCCAGGTCCTTGATGGAGTATACAACCATATGCCTATAGATCCTGTTTAGAACGGATTACTTAAACACCAATACAAATTTATGGTTTAAATTGAGTCTGAATCGAAATGTATGCCCGGCATGGCGATACACGTCTGTATTTGTAAAGTGAAATTTGATTCATGAAAATAGGTATAGTTTGTTATCCTACCTTTGGAGGAAGTGGAGTTGTAGCAACAGAGTTGGGGATAAATCTGGCAAAGAAGGACTACGAGGTCCATTTTATAACTTATGAACGTCCTGCAAGACTGGATGTCTTTTTAGGTAATGTATATTACCATGAAGTGCTTCCCTTCAAGTACAGCCTGTTCAAATACACTCCTTACGAAACCACGCTCGCCGGAAGAATGGTGGATGTGGTCATTAATAACCAACTTGACCTATTGCATGTTCATTACGCCATACCTCATGCTTCGGTTGCTTTTATGGCCAAAGCCATCCTGAAGACTAAGGGCATTCACATTCCCGTCATTACGACACTGCACGGCACCGATATTACTTTGGTGGGGAAAGATCCTTCACTCTCTCCTGTCGTCGAATTCAGTATCAATAATAGCGATGGCGTCACGGCCGTCTCCAATTTCTTGAAAGAGGCAACCTTTAATAATTTTGATATTTCGCGGGATATAGATGTGATATACAATTTTATTGATTTCACACATTTTAACAAAAAGGACAAGGACCATTTTAAAAAGGCCATTGCCCCTGATGGAGAAAAAATTATCACGCACATTTCAAATTTCAGGACTGTCAAACGAGCAGAAGACGCTATCTACATTTTTCAGAGGGTTTATGAAGAAATTCCCAGCAAGCTCCTCATGATAGGTGACGGTCCGGAGCGCAACAAGCTGGAGAAGGTGTGCCGCGACATTGGTTTGTGTCATGAAGTGCGCTTTCTCGGCAAACAGGGTGCCATCGAAGAATTGTTATCGATCTCTGATTTGTTCTTGCTGCCTTCATCCAATGAGAGTTTCGGCTTGGCAGCTTTGGAGGCCATGGCACTTGAAGTGCCGGTCGTGTCATCCAATGTTGGTGGTATACCAGAAGTAAACGAACACGGGATCACTGGATTTCTGAGCAATGTTGGTGATGTAGATGCCATGGCGAATCATGCAAAATACATTCTTCGAGATCCCGTCATTCACGACAGGTTTAGGAAAAACGCATATGCCAAGGCAAGGGAGTTTGATGTCGAAAAGATCATTCCTCAATACGAAGCCGTTTATCAGAAAGCTGCGTCTATGGTGTTATCTCAATATTAACAGTTTCGTTGCAAATGCATCAGGGCTGTCAAATGTTCCTTCTTCTGAACTAAAAACCAGGTATACTCCCGAACTGACGCGTTGATTATTCACATCACGACCATTCCAGGTGGCCGTTCCTCCGAGTGCCCTGGTCTCAAATACAAGAAATCCGTTGATGTCGGTAATCTTTACCCTCGCATTTTCAACGAGGCCCCTGATGGCAATAATTCCGTCATATCCTGGTTCTACTGGATTGGGAAAAACGACAACACGATCCTTCTTGTGTATGGCTTCAGGCGGGCTTGTTGCTGTTTGATACCCCATAAGTCCCTGGGACGTTCCAATCATCATTTCGCCGTTAGTCGGTCTGTAAGCCAGGCTGATGATATGATTATCAAACAAGGGACTCGTCGAAGTATTAAAGCGTTCAACGGACGCTATTCCGTCAGGAGATTGTACAAAAATACCATTCCTTGTACCAAACCATTTTCTGTTTGCTCCGTCAAAAGCCACGGATAATATGTCCTGATCTGCCAGGAGAAAGGCGGCAATGCTGTCTTCCTGCACTTTGCGCCTCAAGCCATTGCACGAAAGGTCAAATACATCCTCTCCACAGTCGAATAATACGGGTCCTTCAGAAGTTCCAGCCCATACTACTCCATCTCGATCCACCTCTACCGTATTTACAGAATTCGTAGTCAATTCGCTGTTGGACCTATTGAATAAACGGATACGGTCATCGGCACCGTCCTCTACATTATCCCCAGGATCATAGACAATCAGTCCCCCTGCATTCCCATAGACAGGGGCCCAAAGGAATCCATTTTTGTCGATAGCTAAATCAATAAGTGAGTTCAGACCGTCTGTGGAGAAACTATACCACAAGCCGTCTTTTGTGAAAACGTTTAAAGGTTTTGGTGCTCCGTAGGCAGCAACCCATAGATTCAGGTCATGATCAAAAGCCAGGGCAGAAACACGTTCACGCGCTTCATCCCCTATGGCGCCTCTAAGCGTTGAGTTAGACTTGTTATAAAGCGTAAAAGTGTTGTTTTCACTATCGTATTCGGCCATGCCAGCCCAATAACTTCCCGCGTAAATTTTGTCCTCTAGAGGATGGCCGATTATCCTGTTTATACTGAGAAGATTTAGGTCTCTTATTCTTGGGTCCAGGAACTCGTTAAAATTCAGCCACTGATCTCGCTCAAGTACATAGTACCCTTCTCGTGAAAAGAGGTAATTAAAGTTTTCTGAGACCCCTCCAGAGGCCACCAAAACTTTATCCTTATCAATTGAAATTTCACCTACACCGATGAAATAGGGGCTATTATAATTCAGCCTTTTGCATGGCCCTCCAATATCCGTGCTATACTTGATATCATTGAAATCATCGGCATACCAAACCGTACCATTAATGTCTTCTACCGCTCCATTTACCTGTGATGGACACTGATCTTCCATTTTCAGTACGTCGCCGGTGGAGTCGAGAAGCAGGATTCTGCTGAAATTATTTCCTTTCAGGCCGACTGCCAGCCCATCACTGAAAGTCTTTAAAAAAGATATCGATGCAGCAGGATCTCTTACCTCATAAAACGCACGAAAAGTCAATCCATCTGAAGAGCGGTATAATGTTTCGTCAGTAGCAATCATAAGATCATCCTCCCACAAGAGTGAAGCCGAAGCATTGTACAATGATGGAAGGCCTCTTTCTGGTCCGTAAAGAATCCATTGGCTGAAGTCATTAATGATGCGATTCTCACCAAGGTTTACTGAATAAAGTCCTTCTTCGGTAAGTGCATAGAGTCGGTTTTTAAACTCTATTGCTTCATTGGTTTTGACGCCCGTAAAAATGGTGGCACCAAAAATGAGACTCTCCGGATCGAATTCAACTATGCCGAACCCTGCTGAAATATAGCTTTTCCTCTCGTTGGAGAAAAATACGTGGTATAGCTTTTTGTCCCCAGGAATGGATGTGTTATTCTTGACGTTTGATACGGTAACCACTTCCTGGTCCCGGATCAAATCTATGTTGCTGTTGTCATATAGAATGATGAGTTGGTCATTGAATGGGTCGTGGTGAATATTTTCAATGCCTATTTCTGAAAGACCATTAGCCTTCGATAGAAACTTTGCTGAAAGATCATCAGGATTGATTGAGATCAGAC
>JBFKOL010000275.1:0-6005 GCA_041628815.1 Saprospiraceae bacterium
AGTGCTTTGACAAAGTCCGCGGCCGTCCGCAGTCCCCCGGTTATGACAAGACTTACATCTTTTACCCCGTTTTCCATAAGGTGGCGACGAGCTCTTGCCAGGGCCGGAATCGTAGGGACATTAATGTGGTCTCTTAGAATTCGGGGAGCCGATCCGGTACCTCCGCCTCTTCCATCAAGAATGATATAATCCACTCCTACTTTGAGTGCAAAGTCAATATCTTTTTCTATGTGACTGGCGGCAAGTTTAAACCCTACCGGAATTCCATCTGTCCGCTCTCGCACCTCTTCGGCCACGTGTCGAAAGTCTTCAACAGAAACAAGATCCGGAAATGTCGCTGGTGAAATAGCCGGGCTACCTTCTTCAAGTCCTCGTACCCTGGCTATCTCCTGATTGACTTTATGCCCTGGAAGGTGCCCTCCTGTACCTGTTTTGGCGCCTTGGCCACCTTTAAAATGAAAGGCTTGCACCCGTTCAACTTTATCCATTGAGAAACCAAATTTACCCGACGCCAGTTCATAAAAGTATTTCGAATTCGCCATCTGTTCTGCCTCCAACATGCCTCCTTCTCCACTGCATATTCCTGTTCCTGCCAATGCTGCCCCTTTCGCCAAGGCGATTTTTGCCTCCCTTGATAATGCCCCGAAACTCATATCGGTAACAAATACTGGCATTGACAGTTCAAGTGGTTTGGAAGCACCCGGTCCTATTACCGTACGAGTCCGGACATCATGGTCATCCATCAATGGTTTATCGGCCAATTGTGCAGGCAGGTATTGAAGATCTTCCCATTTGGGAAGAGTATTGCGATCGACACCCATGGCTGCCGAAGGTCCATGATGACCACTTTTCACAAGCCCGTTTTCGGCCAATTCCCTGATATAACGCCTATGAGGTTCCGTGGATTCGGGGTTTGTATCCGCATATTTTCCCAGGTAGACCGAACGGTCGAATGGTTGGGGGTGCTCATCGAGAAATGCACGGATCTCTGATCTGTCGATAAATACCTTACCGTCTTGGATTTCGGCACTGAATTTGTGCAAGGCCTCGGCATTGTTGTAGGCACTCACCCCGGTGTCATAGCGGTAGTCCCACCCATGTAATCCACAAATGAGGTTCTTACCTTCGACGAATCCATCAGCCATCAAAGCACCACGGTGCAAACATCTTCCGTACAGAACAGATACCTTGGAACCATATCTGACGACCACCAGATCGAGGTTGTCAATTTCAAAACCTGCTGGACTCTTGTCTTCGAGATCATCAAATTTGCAAAGAGGGTATCGTTGATGCACTTTAATCAATTTTTACAATGATATCATTACTCAGACTACTTTCCGGCTATAAAGAAGGGCTTTACGGAAAAATAATCGGGCTGAATGATATTTGGTGACAAATGATGAAAAAATACTGATTGAACTTAGAAAAATAGGGAGATTTTATGTATATCACCCTTTTACGTGTCTCTCTGAAGTCTCTCTCTTCCTCAACCTGAAGCTTGACAGTGAGATGATGTCAAACATCAACTTTTGTGACGCTGGTCAAAGACCTATAATAAATCACGTAATATCTTGACAGTCTTTCAATGCTTCTCGCTTATATGTTTGCAAATATGTCCGTTTAGGATCTAATCTAAAATACAATCAATGATCGATCGAAATCAATTTAACCAGCTTATTACCACAGAAGAAATCCCAACGATCTCTCTCTTCATGCCTACACATCAAAAAGGTTCGGAACAGGAAGCAAGACAAGATGCAATCCGGTTCAAAAATCTCATAAAGGAAGGCGAAAAACTCATGCGTGAAAGCGGAGTGGACAAGGAAATCATAGAAGAGTACATACGCACAACAGAACAGCTCACATCAGACGTAAAGTTTTGGAGATACCAGGAAAAAGGTTTGTCACTGTTCGTTGTGAAAGATCAGTTGTCTGTACTTCAATCTCCATTAACTTTCGATCCATTGGTGCGGTTTGGGATGGCACCTTTCATTTTGCCACTGATTCCACAGCTATATGCGTCCGAGCAGACCTATTTTGTTTTAAAATTGAAAAAGGAAGGAGTACAACTGTACAAAGGAAATCCATTTTCGATCAAGGAATGTGATATCAGTGACAAGGTGCCGAAGCGCCTAGAAGATGTCGTTGGATATGACTATGAGGATCGCCATGTTGCATTCCGTTCTGCCGGACCAGGAGGGCCATCAAAATTTTCTGGAGGCTATGGCGGTACAATTGGTGATGACAAGGAGGAAATTCTTCGGTACTTCAGGGCAATCAACAAAGGTATATTGCCGCTTCTTCACAAAGATCCAAATGCTCCTTTGGTCATATCTTGCCAGGAACATTATTTCCCGATTTATAGCCAGGCAAATACCTATGCACATTTGTATCACTCCCCTATTCCCGAGGCAAGCAAAGATCCCGATCCTAAGACCCTGCGCACACATCTCGAGCCTTTTTTCTCTAAAGATCGTGATGCGCGGCTGGAATCATACTCCAGCTTGGCTGGTACTGGGAAGACTTCACGGGATATTCACGCTATTTTAAACGCCGCTCAATCGGGCCGTATTGATACCGTATTTGTAGCCGGGGCAGGTGAAATAAAAAATGTGGCGACACCTACTCAAGAAAGTATTTATCAGCCAGAGGCAACCAAAGATGATATGGAAGTAATGATCAACAAAGCGGTCATAGAAGTCATCACCAAAGGTGGGAGGGCTTACGCTGCCCTTTCTTCAGAATTTCCGGGAGCAGAATCAGCGGTTTATGCACTGTTGAGGTACTGATATCGACCCTTACAGGTGCAATTCTTACCTTTCCAGTGAAACTCAAAGATCTGTTAGATGAAAAAGAAGGTATTGATCGGTCACCCCATTTCTGACCGTCGTCTAAAGTATCTGGGGAGCCAGTTTGAAATAACGAGGATAGCTTCAATAATCAACAAGTACGATCAAATACTGCAATTGATCGATGATCACGATGCTCTCTTCGCGATCTCTCACAAAGTAGATCGGGCAATTATGGAGAAAGCCAGCAAGTTAAGCCTGATTGCCAATTACGGAGTGGGTTACGACAATATCGACACAGCATGTGCGCATGAAATGGGCATCGCGGTGGCCAATACCCCCTCTACGACATCGAAACCTACCGCTGAACATACCTTTGCTCTGATTCTTTCGGTGATGCGCAAAACAGTGTCCAACGACAAGCTGCTGCGTAGTGGCACCAAAGTGGACTGGTCACGGCCTGAGTTGTTGGGTCACAGCCTGGAAGGAAAGACTTTGGGCATCATCGGGATGGGTAGAATTGGCAAAGAAATTGCGCGGATAGCAGGGGTTTTTGGCCTTGAGGTCGTTTATCACAACCGCAGACGTTTGCACGAGCAAATTGAATCAGACCTTCATGCCCGGTATGTCGGGCTCGAAGAGCTGTACGGGTTAAGTGACATAATCACTATCCATACACCTCTTACAGCGGGTACCCGTAATATGGTTGATAAAAGCGCATTTCAATTGATGAAGAATACTGCTGTCTTGATCAATACATCCCGGGGGGCGGTTGTCGATGAGCAAGGTTTAATTGAAGCGTTAGAGAAGGGAGAAATTGCCTCTGCAGGTCTTGATGTTTTTGATGCAGAACCACATATTCCAGATCGCATGTTGGCATTGAAAAATGTAGTTCTAACCCCTCATACGGGCACTGGTACCCATGAGGCGCGGGAAGCGATGTTTATCGAGGGTTGGCAAAACATAGTCAACTATCTTTCTGGAAAGGGATCGGTCTCATTCGTTCATTAGCCGATCGCGAGAGCAATTGAACTGTTCTGTTGAGTGCGAATAGTGTTTGTTATTTTGAGGGAAAAAATGAAAATACCTCTCCTTTCCTTCTTTCTCCTTTTGATTTCCTGTCATGATATTCCGTATAATGCCAGTGATTATGACATAATCAAAGAAATTCTTCGTGCCCAGCAGGACGCCTGGAATGATGGCGATAAGGATCGATTTATGGAAGCCTATTGGAAAAGTGATTCGCTATTGTTTTATGGATCAGGAGGTCCGACCTATGGATGGCAGAGCACCTTGGAGAACTATCACATCCGTTATCCCGACAAGAGTGCCATGGGTGAACTGACCTTTACGATTGAACATCTATCCAAAATAGAAGCCGCTTCATGTCTTTTGATGGGCACTTATCACTTGCGGCGCCAGGACGACGAATTGAACGGGTTCTTTACACTTGTTTGGAAGAAAATTGACGGCGAATGGCAAATCGTGGCAGATATGACATGTGCATTGTGACCGGTTCTTACTATGACACAAAGAATCCGGGTTTAGCCTGAGCATGACAGCAATGTTTAGTATATTTCCTTGAAATAAGGAACCATGAGAATAGACCGCAAATTCATTTTTAACACTTGTTTCTGCCTGCTGCTTATTACTGGCATGACATCGTACGGGCTCTATCCAGTCATTGCCCAAAATACTGCTACTTCCCAGTTTGATCAATCTGATTTCGATGCTGTTCAGTGGCGTCTTGTCGGACCACACCGAGGTGGGCGCGCCGGTACCATCGCAGGTGTCAGGGGACAGGTCAATTTATATTATATGGGGACTGCAGGTGGAGGTGTTTGGAAAACTGCGGATGGGGGTAATACATGGTCATGTATTTCTGATGGTTTTTATGGTGGATCAATAGGCGCTATCGATGTCTCGCAAAGTGATCCCAACGTTATATATGTCGGCGAAGGGGAACAAACGGTAAGGGGTAACGTATCCTCCGGAAGAGGGCTTTGGAAATCGACCGATGCGGGAAAGACCTGGAAGCACATAGGGTTAAAAGATTCTGAGCATATCGGCCGCATTCGCATTCATCCAACCAACCCCGATGTCGTCTATGTTGCCGCTATGGGAAATCTCTGGAAGCCCAACGATATGCGTGGAGTCTACAAGAGTACAGATGGCGGCCAATCCTGGAAACGCATTCTTTTTGAAAGTGACAAGGCAGGAGCAGTTGATATCATCCTTGACCCCAACAATCCACGGATCCTGTTTGCGAGCACATGGGAGATCAAGAGAAATGGTTACAGGATGGACAGTGGTGGACCCGGAAGTAAACTTTGGAAGAGTACAGATGGCGGTGAAACCTGGACGGATATCACACGCAACAAGGGACTGCCCTCAGGTGTTATAGGCATAATCGGGGTCACAATATCACCCAGCAACTCCGATCGTGTATGGAGCATTATCGAAGCAGACAATGGAGGTGTCTTTCGCTCTGATGACGGTGGTATGACGTGGAGAAAAACAAGCGCGAACCGGGCTTTGCGACAAAGAGCATGGTATTACTCCCGGATCTATGCCGACACAAAAAATGAGGACCGCGTCTATGTGCTGAATGTAGGATTTTGGGTAAGCAAAGACGGTGGCAATTCATTCGAAAGGATCGGAACACCGCATGGCGACCATCACGACTTGTGGATCAATCCTGACGACAACACAATTATGGCCATAGCGGATGATGGAGGCGGTCAAATCAGTTTTGACCAGGGTGCGAACTGGACGACTTACCACAACCAACCCACAGCTCAGTTTTATCGTGTAACCACTGACAACCATTTTCCATTCCGCATATATGGTGCCCAGCAGGACAATAGTACAGTGCGTATTTCACATCGCTCACCCGGTGGATCCATTACGGAAAGAGACTGGGAACCATCTGCCGGAGGAGAAAGTGCACATCTGGCGCCAGATCCGGAAAATCCAGACATAGTCTATGGTGGTACATACAAAGGTTACATGATGCGCCTTGACCATGCCACTGGACAAGTCAGGTCTACCAACATTTGGCCAGACAATCCTGCCGGCAGTGGAGCTGAAGTCATGAAATACCGATTCAACTGGAACTATCCCATATTCTTTAGCCCCCATAACCCGGATAAACTTTACGCAGGCTCCAATCACCTCCACGTCACTACTGATGAAGGACAGAGTTGGCAGGTGATC
>JBFKOL010000276.1:0-6001 GCA_041628815.1 Saprospiraceae bacterium
ATTCTTCTTTCGAGGGGAAAAATCTACATTAAATTCAAGCCCGTCCTTGCCGAGAAAACCGAATCGACCAGAAAGGTGGTCACGAGAACATCCTCTGGAATTGAAACAGAGAACACGGCATCACCCGGTGATTACATTGTAGAAAATATCACGGAAGCCGGAGAACAATATGTCTTGAGGGCTGCCAAATTCAAGCAGCTCTATAAAAAAACACAATCCTTCAAAAACGGCAAAAGGGTTTACTTACCAAAAGGTAGGGTTCACGGAGTGCAAATCGATGAAGAAATCTGCCAAATTCTGGGAGCCGGTAAAAAATTTGAAATCATGGCACCGTGGGGACAGCCTCAAACATTGCGCCTGGGAGACTTCCTGGTCTCACCACCGGGATACCTGGAATTCTATGGCATTGCAGGCAAGGAATTTGAAGAAACATACAGACTGAAGACCCATAAAAAAAAGACGCATGACAAAGGAGCTACCGTTACTAAAAAGACTGCAATCTCCCGGTCCAAAAAGAATCCTGGCCCTTGACGGGGGCGGCATTAGAGGTATTCTGACCCTGGGGTTTTTGCAGGAATTCCAGGATATCCTTCGAGAAAGAAGTGGAAACCCGAAAATGGTGCTGGCCGATTATTTTGATTTCATCGGTGGTACCAGTACGGGCTCTATCATTGCTTCGGCACTTGCAGTCGGCATGCCTGTAGAACATATCACCGAATTGTACCACAGACTGGGAGGAGAAATATTCAAACCAAGAACCTGGTTCAACAAGTTGCTCGCAGATTGGGGCCTCGGGGATTTAAGTGGCCTTTTTGGATCCCAATATTCCATCGAAGCCCTCAACCATCGCTTGAATGAGGTATTCGGCAATATGACCCTTGGGGATCAAAGAATAAAAACGGGATTGTGTATTATAGCCAAACGAGCCGATACAAGAAGTACGTGGCCCCTAATCAATCATCCAGAAGCCAAATACTACAAGTACAACCACATATATCCGCTTAAGGAAGTTATCCGGGCCAGTACGGCAGCCCCTACCAAGTTTGAGCCGGAAGAAATACAGATCGATAAGGACACCAAGGGAGATTTTGTCGATGGCGGCCTCAGTCATTCAAACAATCCAGGTCTTTTGATGTTCCTTATCTCCACGCTCAAGTGTTTTCCCTTTCAATGGAAAACAGGTGCTGACGATATTCTTCTTGTTTCGGTCGGCACCGGCTTTTCTGACTATGAGGCTCAGCCCAATACCATCAAGAAAAAGAAAATGATTGGTTGGCTCCCACTTGTCATGGATTTCATCATGCAGGACATATCTGAAATGAATCAAATCATGCTTCAAAGTATGGCTCGCACGCCTCAACCCGTAAAGATAGACAGCGAAATGGGGGATCTGAAAGAGGAAAACCTTGCAGGCCGACATCTGCTGCATTACCTCAGATACAATGTGCGACTTGAAGCCGAACATATGGATAAGGTTGGGCTGTCCAAATACAACAATGAGCTTGGCCACCTGCACAGTATAGAAGACCCAGCCAACAGTCCTAAGTTACAGGAGATCAGTGATGCCTTTGCGAAAGACCTCGTAGATCCCTCACATTTCCCCGAGGTGTTCGACAACTGGGCTTAGATCTTGAATATCAGGAAGACCGAAATGATGTTGTTCTTGGCGCTAAATGATCCCGGACCCGACATAGGGTCGATGTCCGTGAGTGCTTGCTTGTAATTGATGCCAAGACCAATATGGTCGTTCTCAAAACCGATACCTCCGTTGTATCCCAATTCGGTCGTCTCGATGTCTTCTCCACCTTCCAGGCTATTGCCGTCGGCATCTCCATCAATGAACAAGCCAAAATATGGGCCACCTTCCAGGACAAACTTTCCAGGCCCGTTTCCGAGTCTCAAGGCCACATTTAAGGGGATGTCGAAATATTTGAATGAATTATCCACCCCGCCAACTTTAAATCCCTTGGTATTGTAAATTACACCAGGTCTAAGGGCGAGTACATCGGCGAGGCCGATATCGAGGAATACACCTAGGTGAAAACCTGTTTTTCCATCAATGTCCAGATTGGTCTCCGTATCAACGCTGACGTCGGAGAAATTGAGTCCCGCTTTGAAGCCCAACTGGGCCTGCAAGCTGTTAACAGCAAAAAAACATGTTACTAAAAAGAATAGGTATTTTTTCATGATACAGGGTTTTACGCTATTAAAACTTCATTTGGTGAAGTCAAATTATGCCGTGAACCTTCAAATGAAGGCGTTTAGCTTTTCCTTATGACTCTTTAAGTTTTCATTTGGTGCGCAAGGTGCATCGCTATGTCATATAAATCATTTTCCTTTTGGCAATGGCTGGCCTTCCATCCACGGGGCTCCCAGGCTTTCCAGGGCAGATTCGATGGATGGCATATCGGTCGAAACGATCCTCATAAGTACCGTCTTAATATCTGTCAACATATTATTGGCCAATTCCAGGCTTTCACGGTGAAGTGCGGTAGGCCCGTAGGTAGTGCGTACCCCTCGAAATGCGACTCCGAGACGGCTATTGACCGTAGGAGCATTTTTCTCTCCGATTTCATCCTTCGATTGATTACCATTCAATTGTATATCAAGATCCTGCAAATCCCGGCTGACTTGGTATATCCTCGTCTCCAACTCTCCCGGCATGGCTGTTGTCCTGGAAAGTGCAACATGCATTTGTCCAATCTTTTCTTGCTGTTGTTCCAGAGTCATGGATACGGCCGAAACCTCTTTTTGCAGAGATTCGAGTGACACCCGGTATGCTGCCATTTCTTCAAAGCTCATACGTGGCAGGGCACCTTCGTACAAGGGTACTACTTCAAAAGTCTGGCTTTCACCCAGCTGTGTCCATTCACCGTTGATTACTTTATAGAGCGAGGCCACGTAGGTTCCAGGCTCTGCCCGTATACCTCTCGAACGCCATCCCCTGTTGGCTGAGGCCCCACCGGCCCGTACAGCACCCTTTGAGGTACGTGTGAGATCCCAGCTTACCCGGTGCAATCCTTCTCTGGCCGGCCCGGAAATCCTGTTTACGACTTCTCCATCGGGAGTGCTGACAACGACCCACACCGAGGGCTTTTCCTCCAATCTTTCCTCTTCCAATGCATCCCATCCCGGAAATGGGATGTCCACACCTTCTTTCCGCAATTTTTTCTCAGCACTTATCCTTTCGGACTTGATGGTCGGGTAGGTCTTGGAAAGATGGTAGGTAAAGACGGCACCAAAAGGCGGATTTTCGGCCGTATAATGCGAAGATCCCTGCGAACTGACAATTGAACGCGGTTCGTACCACAAAGCATCCTTGATGGCGTACAACTTTCCTTCTTCTTTTAACGCTTCGGGTGATAGTTCGCGTAAAACACTGTAATCATCTAATATGAAAAATCCCCTGCCGAAAGAGGCCCCTACGAGGTCGTTTTCTCTTTTCTGGATGACAAGGTCCCTAAAGGATATGGTGGGTACACCACCGCTCAGCTTATTCCATTCCATGCCACCATTAAGCGTTACGTAGATGCCAAACTCCGTTGCTGCGAACAAGAGATCCTTTTTGACGTGATCCTGAACAATACGCCATACAAGGGTCCGTTCCGGCAAATTGTTGGCAATTGAGGTCCATGTTTTTCCACCATCGGTTGTTTTGATCAGGTAAGGCTTGAAATCTCCGTATTTGTGATTGTCAAGTGCGACATAGGCAGTATTCAAATCGAAAAGGTCCGCCTTCACATCGTTTACGAAACCGGTCGACGGCACGCCGGAGATATCTGCCAGGGGTATGGCATTCCAATTTTGCCCGCCGTCGCGGGTCACCTGGATCAATCCGTCATCGGTGCCCACGTAGATCAATCCTTCCTGCAGCGGAGACTCCGCCAGCGAGGTAATGGTATTGTAGTTGGACATGGCCCCGACATCCCAAGCTTCATCCCAGCTCTGTTGCTTACCCATGATGGGCAGGGTAATCCTTTCCTGGTCGCGCGTCAGGTCCGGTGAGATGGGCGTCCAGCTATCTCCCCTGTTATCGGATCTCCACACTCTTTGCGATGCAAAGTACAAACGCTTGGGATCATGGGGACTGACCAATATAGGTGCATCCCAGTTGTACCGTTCATAGTCTTCGCCAGACTTCGGTTGAGGTTGTATGAAGACTTGTTCGCCGGTTGTCTGATCGATGCGGTGCAATCCACCTTGTTGTGTTTCGGCATAGATGATTGAAGGATTGCCGGGTTCGACCGCAGACTGGTGTCCGTCTGCGCCAAGGGTTTTATACCAATCTGCATTTCTAATGCCGTGATCTGTATCCGTCCGTGATGGTCCGCCATGTGAACCGTTGTCCTGGGTGCCACCAAATACATGGTAAAAAGGTTCTCGATCGTCGACAGCTACTTTGTAATATTGTGTTATCGGAAGATTGTCGATAAATCGCCATGTTTCCGCCAGGTCGAAGCTTTCATAAATACCTCCATCGGTACCCACGAGTAGATAATCGGGGTCATCTGCCCTAAAATTGATGGAGTGGTTGTCCGAGTGTTTTCCTCTTTCCGTCAGGCGCCTGAAATTTTCTCCGCCATCATCGGATACCTGGATCCTGTTGTCTACGAGGTAAATGCGATCAAATGCATGGGGTGAAGCGTATAATTCCTGGTAATAATGAGGACCGGTAGCCCCTGAAACTGCATCGCTCATCTTCTTCCAGGAAGCGCCGCGATTGGTTGACTTGTATACTCCTCCCGTTGTGCGGTCGAGCTCTATGGCTGCATATACCACATCTGGATTTTGAGGAGAAATGGCTAGCCCTATTTTACCCATATTGGACCTGGGAAGGCCTGTCGTCAGCTTCTCCCATGTAACCCCGCCGTCCTTCGACCGGTGAATCCCACTTCCCGGTCCACCCCCCATGTAAGCGGCCACAGTGCGGTGGCGCTGCCATGTTGCGGCATACATCCAGTCCGGGTCACGCGGATCCAGCAGGATATCAGTTACCCCGACCCACTCATCGTCACCCAACACCTTCTTCCAAGTGGTGCCACCGTCAGACGTTTTGTACAAACCCCGTTCGCCGCCTTTATTCCATAGTGGCCCCTGGGCTGCCACCCAAAGGACGTCAGAATCCTTGGGATGGACAATGATCTTCGAAATGTGTTCCGTCTTTTCCAACCCCATTTTTTTCCAGGTGATGCCATTATCATGACTGGCATAGATGCCGTCACCATAGCCTACATGGCGTCCGCCTACATTCTCGCCGGTACCCACCCAAATCGTGTGAGGATTGTTTGGATCAATGGTTATACAGCCTATGGAATACGAACTTTGCCTGTCAAAAATGGGATCCCAGGTGACGCCAGCATTAACCGTTTTCCAGACTCCACCCGAACCCACTGCTACATACCACATGTTTTCGTCGTCAGGATGAACAGCTATGTCGGCAATCCTGCCCGATGTAAAAGCAGGGCCAATGTTTCGCAATTCCAATCCCTTGACAACTCCGGATAAATCAGCTTCTCCGCCATCGTCATCCTGTGTCAAGACTGGGGCTGAAAAAATGAGAAATAAAACAGTAAATAGATAAATAGTGCGGTTGGTCATGATAGTTGGGTTTGGAATGAAAAAAACTACAGGTACACTTTATGTACCAGCATACAATTTACGCATTCCCAGTCGAAGCATTAATAAGAAATGAGAAATTTCAGCGGTTGAAAAAAGGTGTCAGCATCCACAATAATACCAACTCTTAAGTTCTTCTTGGAGGTCGTCAAGGTATTGCATAATGGCCTCTTTGCCTCGTGCGGTAACAGATCCATCTGTAAGCATTGGTTCTGTTGCTTGAGGCACAACTTTTATCTCATAAGCCAGGCACAGTGATGTCAGCCGTTCTGTGATTTCCTCATAGTGATCATCTTGTATTGCGTACATCAGTTGCATGACCTTCAGTCTTGTCCACGGAGTTGGAGAATCCTACATTTAATAGATGTCAAAGTCGAAATAGGTA
>JBFKOL010000277.1:0-5986 GCA_041628815.1 Saprospiraceae bacterium
CAACACAGAAGGATCACCTGCGCAAACGATTGATTATCGATGAGTCAGCACAGAGACTGGCGCGATTTCTGAAGGCCACGAACGACCTTATGAAAGTTGTGGCCCGTGCATGCGGATACGACAGTGTCGGTAAATTTGAGATGAACGACCTTTCAACATTTAATAGAGAAATGGCACATCTTACCGGAGTGAGATTTGCGGGTGTAAATCTGTAAACAATGGAGTCATTTCTTCTCATCTTGATCAGGTGCTTATATGCTTATTTACTGACGGGCTTATCATTTTACCTGGTCTTTGTCTGGAAAGGACTAAAGTATATCGATCGGCCGGCAAGCCGAAGCAACGTTTGGTTCAAGTTGATCATTTTACCTGGCATCGTACTCCTCTGGCCCTACCTGGCTAATAAGTGGCGAAAAAGCAGATCCAGGTAATGAAACCTGTCCACCAGAGATATCACCTGGCAGCCTGGCTGATCATTATCATTCTTGGAATATTGGTTTGGGTGATCGAAAACATATGATATGGGGGTAGAATACAAAGCGATCACGTGGACTGCGCAGAAAAAGCAATATGACCAATGGGTTTTGGCGCTGGTTTCTCTTGTCCTGGTATTGTTTATTGGAGTTTCAATATGGATTCATCCACAAGCGACGAAAGAAACTCTCATCATTCGTTCCAGTGGATTTGCTGCGTTTTTGGTTTTGCACGTGATCCTATGGATAGGACCTCTTTCGCGAATAGACAAGAGGTTTCTTCCACTTCTTTACAACAGGCGACACTTAGGTGTCGTCATGGCCTTACTGGCAATGGTCCATGGGATTTTCTCCATGATCCAGTTTCATGCCCTTGGTGACACCCATGTGCTCATTAGTATTTTCACATCCAATGAGAACTATCGTTCCATCAGCCAGTTTCCCTTCCAGGTTCTTGGATTTTTTGCCCTGTTCATTATCTCACTCATGGCCATAACCAGTCACGATTTTTGGCTAAAAAACTTGGGTTCTTCCGTATGGAAATTCGTTCATATGGGGGTGTATCTGGCCTATGGTCTGCTTGTAGCGCATGTGGCTCTGGGCAGCTTGCAATATGAGACATCTGATATGTACCCAATCATGCTCGGGGTTGGATTTCTTGTCACGTGCGGACTGCATACATATAGCGGGTGGCAATCTTTGTACAAACAAAGAATTGTTAAAGGACCTACAAATGAAGAGAAGATGTATAGTGTTGGGACTTTTCACCGGATACCAGAAGGTGGTGCGGTTACCGTCCGGATAGAGGACCAGGTTATCGCAATATATCGATATGATGGAAAGATTGCTGCGGTCAGCAATTTCTGCCGCCATCAAATGGGACCGTTGGGTGAAGGCAAAATCGTCGATGGATGCATAACATGTCCATGGCATGGCTATCAGTATTATCCGCATAACGGCCGATCGCCACCGCCATATAATGAAAAACTGGAAACGTATAATACGAAAGTTCGCGACGGACAAATATGGATAGATCCAAGACCAAATTCACCGGGTATGGCAGTCATTCCCTCAGTATGCCCCAATGTGGAATCCGATGAATAGGGAAGACTTTTATATAGGTTGGAAGGACAATGTGCCGGCACCGACAGCTTCCTTTCTCAAAAAGGCACTTACAACGTCTGGGATGGTCATTATTATAGCTACCGTCATTTCCGCTTGGGTCCAAAGACCATTCAACGATCATCGTTTCGAGCTGGGCCATCAGCGCGTCGTGTCCGGAACGTACTTTGCCAAACCCGTTCCGTTTCTCATTGCCCGGGAGGATGACCTGCCCGATGGGGTAGATCACAACATTCTTCTCCTGGGATATGGAAAGTTTGGGGTAGAAGATATTATAGATGACATAGAAGAGGTTCACGGGTCACTTTCGGGTCAACAGGTGAAATTGCGGGGAACCCTTATTTATGGATCTGGACACACACTCATGGAGTTGTCGTTGAAAGCAAATTCCTTTGAAGGATTTCTAGAGGACCGCCCAAGGCCTGTTCCCATTTTTCCTCCTGTAGAGCCCATCCAGGTCCATGGTGAAATCCTGGATCCCAAATGTTACTTCGGCGTCATGAAGCCCGGAGAAGGAAAGGTTCACAAAAGTTGCGCTGTCAGATGTATCAGCGGTGGCATTCCACCCGTAGTGCGCCATGAAACAGGCAATGCCGGAACTCCCTATCAATATTACATCCTCCTTGGTGCCGAAGGTCAAAAAATCAACATGGACATACTGGCTTTTGTAGGAGAGGACGTAATCCTGGATGGATGGACCAGTGTCCAGCACGGATGGCACATATTTTACGTCGAAAATGGAGGCATAGCCCTCTGGGATCGTCCTAAAGGAACAAAGTGATTCCTTTGTGATAGACTCCCGCCGGAAACTTTGCGGTCACAGATCAACATTTTCTAGTATTTCGATGATAAGACTTCCTTTGTTGACCTTTGATATTGTCAGTTACACGGAATGATATCCAGCAGTTGACGAGCCTGCGACAATTGCTGAGAAAATTGGTTTTGGTCAATGCCGTCGCAGTTCTTATAAGCTTCTACCGCATCGAGGTATTCTTCTGCGGCTTTTTTATAGGACTTACAATTTTCTTCAGAGGGATCGTTGGCGAAATCAACACCAATGGCATTGACTTTGTCCACCTCAGCATTGACATCTGCCGCAAAGGAATTCGGGTCACAATCCACATCACTTCCACATGAACATATGGCGACCACCGCAAAAAGAAGTAACAGATTTTTCATATTGTATATCTTACGTTAGATAGAAATGTTTCAATTGATTTGGGCTTTTGACTGTTGATAACCGGCGAGTTTGGGTAATACCGTTTGAATTAAACGGTTGATGATGGCATCGTGTTGTTTGCTGTACTGACCTGTGATCCTGTTAGCCAGAATAGCACAGCATGTACACGCTTCATGATTCATCAATTCGGCCAGCAGATAGAGTGCACCCGACTCCATTTCCATATTCGTAATCCGCAAATCGTTTCTTTTAAACGAAGCCATTTGCTTCGGCAGGTCCCTGTACCTGATAGGTATGGCAAGTTGTCTCCCTTGCGGCCCATAAAATCCGGTAGCCGTCGCAGTGATTCCCTTGGTCATTGTAGAGCCCAACAAGGAGACAAGTGGAGCAGTTCCTTGTGACACGTATGGCTGGGCGAAGCGCACATCCCAATCCAAGTGGTTGGCAATCGCATTTGCGAGGTCATAATCTTCTTTTGCCGGATCGATCGAATAATAATATTTCAGTCCATCAAGACCCAGTGCATGAGAAGAAGTGACCAGAGCGCCTGGTCGGATATCCTCTTGCAAAGCACCGGATGTTCCAAGACGTACGACAACAAGTTTCTTTCTTTGATCTAAAGGCTTGCGCAGATTGAGATCTATATTGGCAAGAGCATCTATTTCATTCATCACTATATCTATATTGTCGGTGCCAATACCCGTGGAAATCACTGTAATCCTTTCACCTTCAAAGGTGCCAGTATGGCTTATGAATTCTCTGTTGGCTACCTTGCACTCGATTTGGTCAAAATAATGACTCACCATTGCAACACGCCCGGGATCGCCGACAAGAATTATCTTATCAGCCAGCTGCCCTGGCTTAAGATGCAGATGAAAGATGCTTCCATCGCGATTCACCAGCAACTCTGAATCCTTGATCTTTTCGCTTGCCATGCCTGAATTTTGAAGGACAATATCCGATATATTCATTCCAGAAAACAAATTCAACAGGGTAAAAGCCTGCTACTTGGCAAAATTGATTGCTCTTGTGAGAAATTGCGTACCAGAATTGTCATGAATCGGAATAGGCGAAATTAACCAACAAAGACGATCTATTCGGCGCCTCTCATTTCTTCTATTTTTTGCATGAATCTTTTCACGCGATTCGGATCAATGCACTCACTCCATAGTCCCTTGGATTTAAAATGTGACCCAACAATGAAAGCATCGACCCAAGGAAAATGAACTTCGATATTGTCAATATTAGCACCTGATCCAATGATAATAGGTAAATCGGTAGCAGCCCTTACTTTGGTAAGGTCATCGAGATTCACGGCATCGCCGGTATGACCCCCTGTTAGAACTACGCCATCCGAAAGGAAAAACTGGGCTGTGACTGCAGATTGACCTATGTCAATATCACTCGTAACTGCATGTGAGGCGTGCTTTTTTTTAATATCTGTATAAATGGCTATATGTTCTGCTCCAATTGATCGCCTGTATCGCATTAAGGGTCCTGCACATCCATCGATGTACCCTTCGTCAGCCAGATGACCATAGACAAATCCTTCTGCACGTACAAAGGAAAGTTCAGAGATCAGCGCTATGGCCAGGGCTTCCTTGTTGGCAGCAGCCAGTACTTGTATGCCCACAGGAATACATACAGATTTTTTGACCGATTTCGCAACGGCTGTCATACCAGCAATGATTTCAGGTGGAGCACTATTTTTGAGATAAGGCCTGTCATGCATATTTTCGAGCAGGATGGCGTCGACACCTTCGGCTTGTAGCATCAAAGATTCCTCAATAGCCTGGTCTATGATCTCAGACATTTTTAGATTGTGGTGAGGGGTTCCTGGCAAGGCACGCACATGAACCATTCCAATCACTGATTTATTGAGTTTCATAATCCTAATCTCGTATATTTTTTGAATTAGAAGCCTTTCAGATCCCGCGAGTATTTAATTTTATCGTTGATGTCCACGACGATCAATCAACCTCCCACCTGTTGCGTAGTAGGTGGTGCCTTAATTGATGTCATCGGTATACCCGATCGTAGTCTTATTTCCCATGACTCTAATCCCGGGAAGGTCCACATCGCCTATGGGGGAGTAGGACGCAACATAGCTGAAATACTGAGTTTACTTCAAATGCCAGTAAGCCTGATTACGGCATTCGGTGGTGATGGATGGGCGCAAGATATGCGTGCCCACTGCATCAGGGCGGGCATTGACTTAGAGGCGAGTATTAATACAGAAAGGTCATCCGCAGTTCATATGGCCGTAATGCAACGAGACCGCGACTTGTCCGTATCAGTCACCGACATCAATCTTTTCAAAATGGTATCGGTTGCACATCTCAATGCTTTCACCCATAAATTAGATGGCGCCAAAGTACTTGTCGCAGATACCAATATATCCGAGGAGTCGCTGCATTATTTGATAAGGAGACGCAAGGATAAAATTAATTTTATCGACACTGTATCGGGCCCTACAGTCCATAAGATCCGTGAATTGTTGCCTCTGATCCATACGTTGAAAATCAATGCATTGGAGGCTAAAAGGCTCACCAACCGTGCAATGGAAACCAAGCAAGAAATCCTCAGCACGGCCTCGTATATCCGTGACCAAGGCGTGAAGAACCTGTTTTTATCCCTCGGCAAACGTGGCCTGTACGTTCACAGCAACGAATTCTCGGCATTCATGGCTGCGCCAGCGGTGAAGGTGGTGAATACCAACGGAGCCGGGGATGCACTCGGGGCCGGAATAGTCTATGCAATGATGAAAGACAAGTCGCTCGAAGAATGTGCAATAGCAGGTTTGCGCTGTGCCGCCTTGTCCCTTCAGTATCCAGGGGCGGTAAACCCGGTTATACGCCCTGAAATGTTAATATCATCCAGGTAAATCATTGAAAGTGAACCCATATTTAAAATTTCATCCCGAGGTACAAAGTGCCGTTGCATCAGGACAACCAGTCGTGGCACTTGAGTCCACAATCATATCTCATGGGATGCCCTATCCAAAAAATATAGAGACAGCTTTGGCAGTACAAAAAACGGTCAGGGATCACGGGGCAGTGCCAGCCACCATGGGAGTGGTGAATGGACAGTTGAAAGTGGGCATGGACGATGACCTCATCCATAGGTTTGGCAAAGAGGGGAGAAGCATTATAAAAGTCAATCGCAGGGATCTTCCTTATGTTATCAATTCAAGGTGTCCATCTAAAACGGA
>JBFKOL010000278.1:0-5972 GCA_041628815.1 Saprospiraceae bacterium
GATATGTGATTTGATCGAATACCCTCACAACTTCATCCCGCAAGACTGCGGGACCTACGCTGCGCTCCGGCAACAGGCAATTCGGCATCTTGACAACTTGACAACTCCTGCCAGCCTTCTCCATAATCACCCCAACTTTGAAGGTCGGGGAGATATCAGATATGCGATTTGCGATTTGCGATATGCGATATGCGATATGCGATATAAGATATGCGATAACCGCCTGCCGGACAGGTAGGTGCGATATATGATATGCGATACCCACCTGTCGGACGGGTAGGTGCGATTTGTGAGTTTGTCGAACATCCACTCAACAATGCAACTCTGCAACTGGCAACTGGCAACTGGCAACAAGTACCCAGCACCCAGCACCCTCAACCAACAATCCTCTTCAACACCTTCTCGAGTTCCTTGATGTTTTCTTTGGACATGGGGTGCAACGGCAGCCGTACTTCATTGGTGCAGAAGCCGAGAATTTCCATGGCTGATTTGATGCCGACGGGATTGCCTTCGATGTAAAGCCATTTGTGGAGATCGTAGATGTGGAAGTTGAGTTCCTGGGCTCGACCGTAGTCGCCCTGGAGGGCGTTCGAAACCAGCTCGGAGAATTCGCGGGGCAGTGCATTGCCTATGACAGAAATGCCACCGTGGCCTCCGACTGAGATAAATGGCAGGGCCACTTCATCGTCTCCCGAGGTAACAAAGAAGTTTTCAGGTTTGTTTTTAACGATGCGCGTCGTCTGTATCAGGTCGCCTGTCGCTTCTTTGATGCCTATAATTCTTTCGCTGGACTCGGCAAGTCTTACGGTGGTTGTCCAGAGCATGTTGGACTGTGTCCTGCCCGGTACGTTATAGAGGATGATCGGTACGGGGCAGACTTTTTCGATGGCCATATAATGGCGATAGATCCCTTCTTGTGACGGTTTGACGTAAGCCGGGCTGGACGAGAGTATGGCATCGACACCGGCGAAGTCGAATTCATCGATCTGCCGTACCAATTCGAGCGTATTGTTACCGGCAAAATTACCTATTACGACGGGCAGTCGTCCGTCGATGACTTCTATGGCAAAGGAAATGATGTCACGAGCTTCGTGGCGATTCAGGGTGGCGGTCTCTCCTGTAGATCCTAATAGGACGAGGTATTGAACACCGCCGTCGATGACATAGTCAATAATCTTGTGCAACGCCGGATAGTCGACTTTCTGGTCTTTGAACGGTGTGATGAGAGCTACACCTGTTCCTACGTATTTTTGATGTTTCATTCAGCTGATATTCTTGAGTGCTTCATAGATGGCTGCGCATAGCTCTCGGAGGTTTTTGGTCTCGGGATGTCGGACCTGCAGGTAAAAATCGATGGCTTTTTCCTGTGCGTTGCCATAGTCGATGGCTGTTTTGAGTTGACAATTGGATGCAGCGCAAAGGTAGCGCATTAGTGCCGAATGACCCGGATTGAGTGAGATAAGTAAGTCGGTGCTGTAGGAAAGCCATTTGATCAGCAATTCTTTTCGAGGGATACCGATCCATATGACATCTTCTTTGGTGATTACGTCTATATTGCTTGATGGTTCCGGGGGTGTTTTTGACAGGTCAATGTAGTAGCCCTGGCAGAGGATCCCTGAGCGATCGAAGAAGTCGACGGCTTCCTGGAGATCCCCAATGGTATGATGTGGGGTGGCGGCGAGGACCGTCGCCGATCTGAGCCTGTTGACTTCACTTTGGGCGTATTCACTTCTCGGGAGATTGAGTTTTTTAAAATGTCTCCTGAATAGATGATCCCTTATTGCGTCAATCATATGGGATGTAACGATTATTTCGTTTTGAATCGTCCCATCTTCTCGTATTTTTTGATGCGATCTTCTATCAGTTGGTCGACGGGGATCTGTACCAGTTCGTCGAGTTGGGTTTTGATGTGTTTTTTGAGGGCGCGTGCCATTTTTTCCGGTTCGGAATGCGCTCCACCCACGGGTTCTTTTACGACTCCGTCGATGAGCCCGAATTCGAGCATGTGTTCCGAGGTCAGTTTCAGGGCTTCGGCCGCCTGTTCTTTATAGTCCCAGCTGCGCCAGAGGATGGAAGAGCAGGATTCCGGGGAGATGACGGAGTACCATGTATATTCGAGCATGAAGACTCTGTCGCCGAGCCCGATGCCGAGTGCGCCGCCGGAAGCCCCTTCGCCAATGACGTAGCAGAGTATGGGCACTTTGAGCTCCGCCATGACGTACAGGTTGCGCGCGATGGCTTCAGCCTGGCCTCTTTCTTCCGCCTCCAGGCCCGGGTATGCACCGGGTGTATCTATGAAGCAGATGACGGGTATGTTGAATTTTTCTGCCAGACGCATAAGGCGCAGTGCTTTTCGGTATCCTTCGGGGTTGGCCATACCGAAATTGCGATACTGCCGTAGCTTGGTGTTAACGCCTTTCTGGTGGCCGATGATAACGACGTTTTGGTTGTCTATGGTGGCCAGTCCGCCGACAATCGCTTTGTCGTCGCCAAAGAGCCTGTCGCCGTGGAGTTCGGTGAATTTTTTACAGATCTGGCCTATATAAAAGAGTGTGTACGGCCTTGCCGGGTGGCGTGAAAGCTGTACTTTTTGCCATCCTGTGAGTTCGGCGTAGATCTCCCTGCGCTTTTTACGGATTTTGGCTTCCAGTTCCTTGATTTGGTCACTGACGTCGATGTCGCCTTCTTTGTCGAGGCCTTTAACCGTTTGGAGTTGTTCCCAAAGGTTTTCAAGGGGTTGTTCAAAATCCAGGAATACCATTCAGACAGGAAGTTTTAGATTCGGTAAAATTAAGAAATGATGTGAAAGGAAGAAATGGAATGTTGTGTGCTGCGCTGTTGTGCGCTTCGCTGTTGTGCGATCCGCTGTTGTGAGGTTGTCAAGTTGTCCTGTTGGTGTGTCAGGCTGTCTCCGGCAGAATTTTCAGGTCGCCAATTGTTCAGTGGGCTGTAGCAGAGTTGCAGCTTGCAACCTGCACTCGTTCTACGCAATCGCCCTAACTCTAAAGGGCATGGTGATAAGCGATATGTGATTTGTGATCTATCGATCTCTTATTCAACCTTACAACTTCATCCCGCAAACCTGCAGGGATCTACGCTGCGCTCCGACAACCTGCCAGAGGCAGGCAAGCCCGGCAACTCGACAACTCGGCAACTTTGTAAACCTGCACATCTCTCCCGATCAAAAGAGCTTAACCATTTGATCTACATTTTTCTGAGGTGATTGTTGCTCCTGATCAAAATGCTTGCTACTTTTGCATGCCCTGCGGAAGCGCGGGAATAGGAGTGAAAAGTTGAAAGTGTATAATGAATAGTGAATTAGGAAATCTGAATTCATTATTGATTCACCACCTCACCAAATCACCAAGTCACCAAATAGTTTGGTCCGGTAGTTCAGTTGGTTAGAATACGTGCCTGTCACGCACGGGGTCGCGGGTTCGAGTCCCGTCCGGACCGCAAAATATACAAAGCCATGTAAGTCATTGATCTACATGGCTTTGTGCTGTAAGGAATTGTGTCGCATCGCAATGGCTCCCGTTAGATTTGAATTTTACGAAGGTCTTCAAACCAAATTGGGATAACAAATGAAGCATCTCGTCCCGAATCATTGGATAATTTTTTTGATTCCCTTATTCAATTTCTATCTCAATTACACCAGAGAATTATTGCCGAGAAACGCTGTGGATATCTTTGTTGACTCAACAAAATTTAATCAGAAATTGCCTGGATTCAGAGTAACAGGGGATTAAAACCATCATCAAGAGTTATAAAATAAATACGAACAGCCACCCTAAAAAGAACATAACCCTTCCTCTCTAACGACTTGCAGAAGCAGCATCACAAAAGGAAGGGCTTGTGTTATGACTCAATCATTGAAATTTTATTCCCTTCTCCTTGTTTTGGCGATTTTCAATGCATCCGTTGACCCCTTTCAATTAGGAAATGTCGATGGATCAAAATTGCGTTTTTTCAACAATTGGAGAAATCGAGGATGAGACCTGAGTGGTTTGAACCATAGCATGGAATACATCAAATCGTGAGGAGTCTGTTCCAACAGGTCAATGGCCATTTCATACTCACCTAATGCAGTGTGAATGGCAGCAATATGCCACGTCCAGCTTCCTGGATTTTCTTTTAGAAATTGATAATTATAATCCAGGATTTCTCTGGCATGTACGGTATCTCCGGCCAACACAGAAAAGTAAGCTACCCCAAAATCCGTACCCTTATACCCAACTTCATTTTCAATGATTTCTCTACCTTTCACATATTCTCCGTTGAAAAAATACGTCAAACCAAGACCCCACAGTGAATATATATCTCCCGGAAACGCTTGCAGATTTCTTTCATAATAGACAAACGCCGAGTCCAGTTTCATTTGAATAAGAAGCAACTCTGCCAGTAAAGTATGATATCCCGAATTCAAGGGATTTAATTCAATGGCCTTTCTGATGTATTGTTCAGCTCTCTCAAATTTTCCCGTGGCATACATCAACCGGAAATAATAGGCATACGTGACATCGTGACTGGGTGTCAGGTCCAGTGCCTTATTGAAAGCCTTTTCTGCATTTTTAAAGTCAAAATCATACAACATAAACACCTGTCCTTCGGCACTGTAAGGAAGTCCTGACTGGGGATCTATTTCCTTAGCCTTGTCAATACAGGTCATTATAGATTCTAATAAGCTATCCGGTTGCACCTGCCTTCTCCAGGCCACCGACAACAACAAGTTGGCTTTGCCTACGTAAGCCTCCGCAAACATGGTATCGGCCTCAATGGCTGAATCAAAATAACGAAGGCTCGGCTCATAATCGTCGGTTTCCCATGAATCATATAAGTCATAATGGTACTTGGCCAATTGAAAATCACGCAACGCATTGAGGTTGTTCGTACTCTTTCTAAAAGGTATATCCGTTGGGCTCTCAAAATCTCGTTGAGATTTCTGAATATTCGTGCGAAATGCCATGACTATAGACCTGGAAACATCATCTTGAACCTCAAAAATCTCATCAGGACTGCCTTGATACTCTTCGCCCCATACCAATGAACCATCTTCAACCTGAATCAATTGGGAGATGATCCGTACCAATCCTTTGGAATTCGTCACACTCCCCTTTAAAATATGGTTTACATTGAGTTCACTACCAATTTCTGAAATGCCCAAACCCGAGTCTTTGTATTTTCTTGAAGAAGGACTGGCAATTACGGTTAGCTCCTGTATCCTGAGCAAGTTGCCAATGATCTGATCCGTCATGGCATTACAAAACCAAGACTGGTTCTGCTCAGGGCTATTGTCATCAAAGGGCAATACAGCAATCGACAATTTCTGAGAAGGTACAATAGTCTCTTTATTGCCGAGGTAGCCTGCGATAGTCAAAACAATCAGGGAGAGCAGAGCTATTGCCCCATACCAAACCTTCCTTGTCCGATGGGTATCTTTGACCTTGGGACTTGACAATATTTCACGTCTGCTGGGGATGGTTAAGAAATCCTCTTCAAGTGCAAAAATCTCGAATGGCTCCTGTACATTTTTAAATTGGTAGTTACCCAGGGATATGATCTTAAATTCCGGATGGTTCTCTAATTCGATTTGTACTCTTTTGCTGAAAAGAATAGAACCCGGTTTCCCGACCGCTTCCACTCTTGCCGCCACATTAATTCCATCTCCAAATGAATTGATACCATCTACTACAATATCTCCCAGATGAAGTCCGATCCTCAGGGGAATTTTCTGTTCGCCCTGCATCAGATTCTGAACTTCCCTGGCACAGTTCATGGCCTCAACAACACTGTCAAAAATCGTCAAGCTTCCATCTCCGTAATGGTGAAGGACCTCCCCCTGATGTTCCACCGCTTTTTCCGTCAATACTTGGCGATAATAGCCGGCTTTTTGACCCCCTGTTCTTTCATCCATCTGCATCATACGTGTATACCCGGCGATATCCGAAAACATGATGGCCACTAGTTTGCGC